>NZ_JADEXP010000349.1 GCF_015207065.1 Leptolyngbya cf. ectocarpi LEGE 11479
GGTACTGGACTCTCTAACTTTAGTCCAGATACGGCCACTCCTTCGACTGAACTGTCAGGTACAACCAACAATACAGATACGACCAAGTATGCCTTTGACATTGAGGGTGAAATTGAGCCTCTAGAGTCTGGCTATGTCGAATTTGAACGTCGGATTAACTAAATCTGACACATTGGTTAGCGAAAGGGAATTCTATATGGGTAATCGTCCCTTTCGCTCCGTTGAAACCTAGAACACTCTTTTTGAAGTTAAACGAAAGTAATCATGATGCAACGTCTTTTTTCAAAGAAACGTCTTGTCTTGGGCTTGGGAGCCTTGACATTAGTCAGCGTTATGCCGTTCGCAACTAGTCAGCCAGTTTTGGCCCAGTTGCAAGAGGTTAAGGAAGCAATTGTTGAAGCGGTTCGTGGCCCAGAGGTCCGTCTCGCCCTGAGTGCTGAAAAGCAGCTGGTTGAGTTAGATGAAAAAGGTCAAGATAAGATCGTTTGGGACTCTCTAGATGGGAAGGTCACGGTTCAACCTGGCGATATTTTACGCTATACGGTGGACGGCGCTAACTCGGGTGATGTAGAGGCCAAGGGCCTGTCGGTTACCCAGCCGGTCCCTGCACAGACCACCTATATCCTTGCGTCTGCTCAAAGTGACAGCAGTGCTGAGGTTGTCTATAGCATTGATGATGGTCAAAGCTTCGTGGCGGAACCAATGGTTGAGGTGACGCTGCCCGATGGCACCGTTGAGCTACAGCCAGCACCGGCTGATATGTACACCCATGTTCAATGGAACTTTGGTGACGATCTAGCCTCAGCCCAGGCTGTTAAAGTGACTTACAACGTTCAGGTGCAGTAATCCTTGCCGTGGGGAGGAGAATTTTCTCCTCCCTTACTTCTCTCAATAAAACAGTATTTTTCACAGACTTTACATGTTGAAGCTCTAGCCTTTCTAAAGAGAAACATTAAGAGGTTAGAACTTCAATCCAACGCCTATTGAGCTTCTTCTGATGCTCTAGAACAGAGAATTCTAGATCCAGATGTTTGATTCAACAAAAAGACTCTAAGGGTTAGCTCTCTTAGCAAATCAGTGTGAGTTGAGACATGAGATCGCAACGCTACCAAGACTCTCCCATTCACGTTTTAATTGTTCAGGTTTGAGCTTAAATATGACGCTATCTCGGCCACCCAAACTAAAACCAGATAAACACCGTAGCTGGATGCGCCGTATGGCTACTGTCTTGCTGTTGAGTAGCCTTCAGACTCCATATGTTGCGATCGCACAGGCAAGCACACTTTATAATCAGGCCGATTATAACTATATCGACGACAGGCGTAGTATTTTTCACAGCGGTAGTTCATCGGAGACAGCGCTTACTACAGGAGAGCTGATTGACCCGCTAGGACAGATTTTAGGGTGTAACGGTGAGCTGTTACCCAACTACGATGGTTTCTCTGTAGTTCTCTATGAACCAGATGCGAGCGGGCTAGAGCTAGGTCCTTTAATACCCCTGACCAGAACAGAGCTGCCTGATATCGAAAACAACGGCGTCCCTGGAGGAAACGCTCCCAATATAGAAAATAGCAACCCCTTTTTCTTAACCAATACGGATGCTGGACAATATAACTTTCTGTTTAGCACCAATACTCCCCTCCAAAGCCCGATCAATGCCGGATTAAACCAAACGGATAAAGGGGCTCAATACATCCTGGTAGTCAACACACCCGATGATTCTATCTACCCTCAGCGCCGGATCAAGATTGAGCTAGTAGACAGCACCGGAGGCGTCAACAACTCGATTATTCGATATACAGCCACCTCACTGGATGGTATTCCCATATCAACCAGCGGTGGCTCACAGATTAGTTCTAACGTTGTTGAAATCTTTGATGCCGAGACCCAGGGCCTCAATCTGTTCTCCCTGGCATTGGGCATGGTGATGTGTGAGCCAGAACAAATTGAGATTACTAAAACTGCCGACCGCGCAGCTGCACAACCTGGTGACACCGTAGTCTATCGCTTAGCCCTGCGTAACCTCACCGACATTGCCCTGGAATCGGTCACTGTTGGAGATGTGCTTCCCCAAGGCTTCCAGCTAATTCCAGAATCAGTCTCGGGAGTGTTGGATGAGCAGACGGTTGTCATGGATGTCCAAGCATCCGGAAGTAATGTCACATTCTCAACGGCAACTGAACTACCGGTAGATGGAACCATGAGCATCCTCTATGCTGTGCGAGTTACACCCGATGCTCTCCGGGGTACAGGAGAAAATTTAGCCTCCGTTAACGCTGAGCGCAGTGACAATGGTTTCTTTGTCCAAGACGGGCCGAGCATTCATCGGCTAGTGGTCGATCCAGGTATTCTTACCGACTGCGCGACTTTAGTTGGACGCGTATTTGTTGATAAAAACTTTGATGGTGAACAACAACCTGGTGAAGCGGGCATCCCAAATGCGGTGGTCTTTCTAGATGACGGCAATCGCATCATCACCGATGCGGATGGTCTTTTTTCAGTGGCCTGTATGCTACCTGGCACCCGCAGCGGCGTCCTGGATTTCACCAGTCTCCCAGGCTATGCCCTGGCACCCAACCTTTACTTTAAAGAACGCAACAGCCAGTCTCGCATGGTGAATATTGCCCCTGGCGGCATGGTGCGCATGAATTTTGGCGTCACGCCCACATTTCAGGAGGAGGCGCAATAATGAACCTGACTCACCACTCTAAAGTATATTACTGGAGCATTCTGGCAAGCTCAGTTGCTCTGTCGACCATGGTTGCCCCTGATTGGGCTTATGCTACACAGGATAGCTATAAAGCAAGTGAGTCTGTAGCCCAGGAGGCTTTGACAACAGCTGTACAGGTTCCGTTACCCAATGGCGTAAGTATTCCCGAGGTAACAACGCCTCAGTTTTCATCTCTTGAAACCAGGGGGGAGCTGATTGAGGTACAGCTGGCCGAGCTAGAGGACAGCGAGACTATTCAGCCAGTTGAACCCATAGTGAGTCCTGTGACTCCTCAATTCTCAATTTCACCTGTCACCGAATCTGCAGTTACACAGTCTGCAGATTCAGACTCGGCGGTCACCGAGGCTGAATCTGCTGAATCGACAACATCAGAGGCAGATTTAGACACTAAGACAACTCCTATTCTTACACAAACCGTTGACAGTAGCCAGGTTCAAATCTTAAATCCAACCACCGATAGTGTGGTAGATGTCCCAGCCATTACGGTCATTCTCAACTTTCCAGAAGGGGCTGATATAGTGCTGCAGGTCGACGGCGAGACTGTTGACAGCGAACTTATTGGCCGTACCGAAACTGATCCCAACACTCAGCTGGTTACCCAGACCTGGTATGGTGTGCCGCTGTCTGATGGGACAAATACACTGGCGGTTATCCGTCGCAGCGACAGCAGTGTTTTGCAATCAGCTGAGGTGGAAGTCAGGGGTGCCCCGGTAGAAATGACGCTCAATGTTCGGCAGTCTAAAGTCCCCGCCGATGGTCGTTCGATTGCCACCCTGCAGGGGCGGTTGTTGGATAACAATGGTAATGTCTCTAATTGGGATGCGGTGGTAACGTTAGAAACCACCGATGGCGAGTTTGTCGGTGTGGACCATGCCCCTGACCAGCCTGGTTTTCAAGTAGAGGTACAAAATGGTCGCTTTCAGGCGGAGCTACAGTCATCGTTAGAAGCCCACATGGTTCAGCTGCAGGCTGTTACCAATGGTTTAGAAGCCTTTAATCAGGTCCAGTTTGTCACACCGCAACGTCCTAGTATCGCCACGGGGATTGTGGACTTGCGACTAGGGGCACGCGGTACAAATTTCCATGACAGTCTGCGCGACTTTTTGCCTGCCGATGGTGACAATAATTATTCCGTTGACTTCGATGCCTCTCTGTTTACCATGGGTAACTTGGGAGAGTGGCTGCTAACGGGTGCCTATAACAGCGACCGACCCTTAAATGAGGATTGTCGTGGCGAGACAAGTCTTTTTCGTCAAAGTTCAGGTAGCTGTAACAATCTATATCCCATCTATGGTGATGACTCCAGTATGGAAGTCACCACGCCCTCGACAGACAATCTATACTTGCGATTAGAGCGGACGTCTCCGGTCGAAGGTGCCAATGTCGATTACGCTATGTGGGGGGATTACAATACCGAAGAGTTCGCCAACTCGTCACAGCTATTTTCATCAACCTCGCGACAGCTCCATGGGTTTAAGTTTAACTATAATCTCGGCGATCTAGCTTTAACGGGTCTTTACGGCAACAACATTGAAGGTTTTCAACGTGACACCATTGCTCCCGATGGCACCAGCGGTCTTTATTTTCTGTCACGTCGGCTAGTCATTTCGGGTAGTGAGCAGGTATATATCGAGACCGAAGAACTCGATCGTCCTGGTACGGTGATTTCGCGAGAGCGGCTATATCGCAATAGTGACTACGACGTTGACTATGATCGCGGCACTTTACTGTTTAACAATCCGGTTACCCAAACCCTGGTGGGAGACTTTGGTGAGGTTTTAGTACGCCGGATTGTTGTCACCTATCAGTACGAAGGAGAAGACACTGACACGAGCATTCTGGCAGGACGTCTACAGTACAACTTTAATCGTGAATTTGGACAGGAATCTTGGTTAGGAACCTCATATCTGGTAGAAAACCAGGGTAATCGAAACTTTGAGCTGTTTGGTGCAGACGCTCAGATTTCGTTGGGGGACAGCGCTCGTCTGGTGGCTGAGGTGGCCCATTCCGAAAGCGACTTTGATCTTTCAGGCCCCATTAGCGGTTCGGCCTACCGGGTAGAGTTGGATGGGGCTGTGGGGGACTGGCTAAACGGTCGTGCCTATTGGCGTTCGACGGATGCTGGTTTTACTAATGCGGCAACTACCAGCTTTGTGCCGGGACAAACCCGCTACGGGGGGCAGGCAAATATTAAGCTGAGCCGTCACACCTCTATTCGAGCCCAGATTGACCATGAGGATAATTTTGGGGTTGCGCCGCGTCCGCTGACGGATCTAGAAGATTTGCTAGAGCCTGGATCAAGTCCTGTACCCGGTTCCCGTGTGGACAACTCGCTGACGACTTACTCACTGGGGTTAGCTCAGCGTCTGGGCAATTCTAATCTGGAGTTTGACTGGATTCGTCGCGATCGCACCGACCGCACCAACCCCGATCTGTTTAACGTCAGTTCCGACCAGCTACGTACTCGGCTAACTACCCGCCTCAGCAATACCCTAACGTTACGCGCTCAAAACGAACTCACCCTTTCATCCGAGAGCGATCCGATCTATCCCAGTCGCACGTTCTTTGGCCTCGAATGGGAATTTATGCCAGGGATGAACCTGGGCGTGGGGCAGGTCTTTTACGGCGATGACGGCCTTAGCGATCGCGGCTCGTACACCATTGTGGACCTGTCTGGAGAACATTCATTAGGAAAAGACACTAAGATTCGCGGTCGTTTTAACAGTATCGACGGTCAGCATTTAGGAGGCTCTATCGGCATCGAGCACGGTTTTACGCTCAGTCCAGGGTTACGTCTCGACTTAGGCTACGAGCGCACGTTTAATAACGCCTTCAGTTCTACGGCTGCAGGAACCCAGTTTGTTCAGCCGTTTGCTGTCGGTACCGGAGGCTCATCGCTGCGCACCACCAGTGGCAATACCTACACCCTGGGTCTCTCCTATACCGATAATCCTGACCTGCAGGCTAGCGCCCGGTTTGAGCATCGTGACTCATCCCGTGGCTCCAATACATTAGTCAATACATCAGTTTTAGGGCGGCTATCACCGTCTATGAGCGCCTTATTCAACTATCAGCTCAACCGAGCAGCCAACCAGGGTATCAGCAACATTGGTACCACAAGCAACCTCAAGCTTGGCCTGGCTTACCGTGACCCCAATGACGATAGGCTCAATGCCCTGCTGCGGTATGAGCACCGGATTAATCCTGGCACCTTGCCCACCAATGCCTCATTTGGGCGCAGTATCAATACCTCCGAACATTTATTCTCAGCCGAGGCAATCTATGCCCCTAACTGGCAGTGGGAACTGTACGGCAAGTATGCGTTTCGCACCAGCCAAACACGAATTCGGCTGCCAGCCGATGCAGGGGGTGACTTTGTCTCTAACAACAACTTACACCTGGCTCAGCTGAGAGCTACCTATCGGCTTGGCTATAGCTGGGATGTGAGTGCTGAAGCCCGCTGGTTTGGCGGTCTGGGCGACTACAGTGAGATTGGCTATGCCCTGGAAGCCGGTTATTATCCAACGCCAGATCTGCGACTCTATGGTGGGTACAGCGGTGGAGGTGCCTATGACGATGACTTTGGTGTCAATCGGTCTGCAGGCGGCTTTTATCTGGGTGTGTCAGCCAAGATTAACAGCTTATTTGACGGATTTGGTCTGCAAGATATTGCCCCCGAGCAGCAGCAGGAGTCCGCTTTGGAGCCTGAGGAAGATACATTACCCATCGAAAATCCAAGCACAATTTTATTCCCTGGAGATCAACCTACGGGCGAAAACTCTTCTGAAGCTAATGAGGAACAGGCAGACGAGGAAACTGCCGAGACTCCGGAAATAGAGCGCGATCGCGAAACGGTTGAAGAGTCTACGCCAGTCGATGGGCAGACACTATGAAACTAACTCCTTGC
>NZ_JADEXP010000350.1 GCF_015207065.1 Leptolyngbya cf. ectocarpi LEGE 11479
GGGCTAACCCCTGCTCTTTTAGAGATCTTTCAAAGTCCAGGTAAAGCATGACCATCACCTTTTTACCACGGGTGACATTTTCAATATCTAAATTGGCCAGGGTATTGTTAGGAATAATCACCAACGTACTTTTGGCCGATGTTCTTAATTTTGTAGACCGTAGGCCAATTGATTCTATGCGTCCGTATACATCGGCAGCATGGGGGTTTAGACTCACTCGAATATAGTCACCAGGAACAAAAGGCCGATCTAAATAGAGCACTACCGTACTGATCAGCTGTTCTAGGATTTTTTGGGCCGCAAATGCGATCGCTAAACCACCAATCCCTAAACTCGCCATCAATCCAATCAAATTGAAGTCTTGGCTTTGGGCAAATGCTAGCACCGCAATAAACCCAATCATCACGTTGACAACGGTTTCTAACACTAAGAGTAGTTCATCGACTTCCCGTCCTAGCCGTCGGATAAGGTCGATGCCATAGACCCTGAGCAACTGACTAAACAGACGTGAAGCTAACCAGGCAACGCTAATAATCACTCCCAGATTTACAAAGGGTCTTAGCAAGCTATATAGGCTTGAGTAATCTTCTCTCAGCCAGGTTAACGATAGGGAGATTAACGTAAAGGTACCAGCGGCTCTAAAGGCACCATGAACTGGATGAATTAAGGTCTCATAAATGACACTGCTCTGCTGCTTTGAGAACCGATTGACAGCCAGTCTGACAAATCCTGGTGTGTAGCGCCCTATAAAGATTGCAATGAATACAGAGACGATAAAAATAAGTATCTTAGGAACTTCCAGCAAGCTTGGAATCTCAATCTGAAGAACTTCCAGAAGACTTGAAAAACTCATCTTAAAATTTATCTTAGAGGATGTTTAAAGGCGAAACCTAATCTTGGATACTTTTCATACAACCTCTTAAACCGCGATGGGAGAATCTACATAAATCGTAGGCGCTTTAATATCAAAATCAATTCCGTACTCCTGTAAGCGATAGGTAAGATTTTGATTCGCAATATCCAAAAGCTGACGACGAATTCTCATGGAATCATCACTAGACCCTAAAATAAAAAATGTGGCTTGGGCCTGGGTATGACCGCTCTCTGTATCTTTCCTAAAGGCGATGTCTGTGCCACGGTTATCGAGACCTGAAACATCTTGGGTCGCATCCACAATCACCTGACGAATCAGAGCCTGCTCATCCGCTGAAATCTTTTTACGAAAATTCAGATAGAGCAGCGCCATGACCTTTTTAGCACCGGTAAAGTTCTCAACGGTGGACTGTATAATGGCATTATTGGGAACAATCGCCAGGGTTCCCTTACCGGATGTGCGCACCTTCGTGGATCTCAGACCTATGGCCTCCACTCGTCCGTAGGTGCCGTCTGGCAGACCGATGTAGTCATCAATATTAAATGGGCGATCGACGTAGATTACAATTCCCCCCAGTAGCTGCTCTAATACTTTCTGGGCCGCAAATGCGATCGCAATTCCCCCTACACCCAAACTAGCCACTAGGCCAAAAACATTAAAGTTATGGGTCTGACCAAATAGAATTGCAAAACCTACCACAATGCCAAAGTTGGCAAAGAATTTACCCAGAATCAGTAACTCACCGTTGGCTTTTTGCCCCTGTTTTGCAGCAGCACTCAATACATAGCTACCAAAGTACTCCTTGAACAAACGCGACATCAGCCACCCGCACGAGAGGGTCAGCGCTAACGTTAGTAGTGTCTCCAGTGAAGAGTACCAAGACACCTCTAAAAATACTCTAAAAAACAGCCAAGCCGCTATGTCTAAAAGCCCCAAGGCGATGACACTAATCAGAAGGCTTTTTCGCGGCTCAATAACCTTCTTGTAAAAGTCACTAATCTGGGGTGCAGTAAAATGGCCGATAGTCTGGTTAATCAAGAGCACGTTAAACGGTTCTAACAGGGCAGTAGCAGCAATATTTTCATCCATCAGACTAGCAGTGGACGCAATCTAGCGCATCTACCATCAGGGGTAGATAACGCTAAAACCTTACCCTCCCAAAGTTTATCCTTGCTGTTAAATAGCGGCTCAATAACTGACCATACAACAAAGGGGGAGCAGGTTTGAAACCTGTCCCCCCTGATTACATCACGACATCATGCAATGTCGAAATTAATGTAGAAAATGTCAGTTACGACATTCCTCCCCGTGTCATTAAGCTTTGAACCAGCGATAAAACACCGCGAACACCCAGCAGATAAACAGCTGTGGACGTCAATATAATTTCGGGGAGATTTGCACTTGTAAACATGCACCCATCTCCTGTTACTTACAACAACAGCACGGCTTTAATAAAGCGTGCAAGACTTTTTTATCAGTTGCTTCGGTTCTCATTAGAACAAAGAACCGTAATTTTGTCAAATTTCTAGCATATAGTAGCGAATTTGACAATAAAAAGCCTGCCCCTTCAGAGACAAGGCTTTTCGCTACAAAACAGTTCGGCATTACGACAATATAGTCTAAGGAGCTAAATTATCCTGCCTTTGACTACTCCCCGACCAGAAGGTGCGGGGATTCCCTGGTCAGTGACATAACTTTCAGATCCAGCGTTGCCGCCAGCCCCAAAGAGGTCGTATCTCACAGGGCGTTTTCCTTGTCTAGCAAGGTACTTCCCGTGTGCCCCACGGTAGCCAGTCCTTTGTTCAGAATGTTGATAGCTGCATTTTCATCTCTCTCCAACTTGCACCCACACTTGCAAGCATGAGTCCGATTGGTGTTTAGCAGTTTCCAGCCAGAGGTTTTGTATTCCACTGACCGGGCAAACTTCTTGAACGTTGGATAGCCAACGAGATTAATACCTTTCTTGCAGTTGTCGTAGAAGCGACTAATCGAAGCCCATGCACGGTCTGCGTGGGCTTGCCTAGCCATGCTGTTGAGTTCATTCGCAAACGGAAACTCCTTGGCAAGCTGCTTACACAGCTTGCTTAAGTCGTATTTAGACGTACCTTTAACGTCTATCCACAAGCGCAAAGCCTTGTTCTGCACCAACTGACCCGTGCGAATGGCTTCATCTATTGCAGCAAACTGCTGAGGCTTTGCTTTGACCTTGTACTCTAAAATCAACATAGTCTTACGCTAACATGTTGAGCGTAAAGTACGGCTAAGTATCTATAAATACTGAATGTTCGCTACACTCACCAGGGAGACTCGCGATCTACATCCCCGTGCTGAAGCACCGGGCTTTACCTGCGTTCTACCAAACCCTCTTAGATTCGGTAAAAAAGCTCACACAGTGTAGGCTAAAAGTTACGTACTTCTTTAACCTTGTATGAGCCATGCCCAAAGCCTACACCAGTAGTCTCAGTCGTGACCAATTTGAATTTATTGAACCGTTACTGCCCCACGCAAAACCGGACGGTCGCCCTCACTAACACCATGGTGCACGATGAGGTCGGCTACAATGCGGGCAAATAGACCAAGGGACGACAACGACATGCCGTTGTCGACACGTTGGGACTCTTGCCGTGTGTCGTGGTGACCACTGCGAGTATGCCTGAGCGTGAGGGCGGAAAACGGGTGCTCGAAAAAGTCTCTCACCTAGGCGATGCGGTGGCCCGTCTTTACTTCATTTGGGTGGATGGCGGGTATCGGGGACCCGCCTTTCTTGAATGGGCAATGGACTCATTGCGATGGGTGATTCAGTGCGATCCAAAGAAGCCAAGGGCTTTGTGTTACTCAAAAAGCGATGGGTGGTCGAACGCACCTTTGGGTGGTGAAATTGGTACCGACGCTTGAGTAAAGATTATGAACGCTTACCCGAATCCTCCGAAGCCATGATTTACATTGCCATGACACGACTGATGCTCAGGAGACTAGCCTAATTTGATACCACTCTCTACTTTTAAAACATCCTCTTATAATATTTCACCGAGAAATTTCTGGGAACGCACCGCGCTTATACTGATTCGATGAATATCAATGCTTCTATTATTGACCAGCGCTTAGCCTCAATTATCGAGGCTATTGGACAACAGGCTGCGGAAGAACTCGGGATTAGTGACTCAGGCAGGCTTAAATCGCTAGCTTTTGTAAAACTGTGCGCTCAAACCATCTTAGATCTAGAGGACGATGACACTTTCGACTGCCTAACTGAAGGCGGCGGAGATTTTGGTGTCGATGCCATGCATATTTCCGAGGAATATGATGGTGAGTTTACCGTCAGCCTATTTCAGGCCAAGTACAAAAACAATCTAGAAGGTGACTCTAACTTCCCTGAAACAGGCATAGAAACCCTAATAAATGCAATTCAATACTTATTTAACCCAGCCGCCACATTAGAACATATTAATCAGCGATTACTCGCTAAGGTCGAAGAAGCTCGTAGCCTGATCCGAGATGGATATATCCCACAGGTTCGGGCCTTAGCCTGCAACAATGGCCTGCCGTGGAACGCATCAGCCCAAGAAGCCATTGACCGAGCTGGCTTCGGCGCTCAGGTTACTTGGGAGCATGTCAATCACCAGCGCTTAGTCACTATTCTTCAAGCATCTAAGCCAGTCAAGGATACGTTGCGGCTCAGTGGCAAAGCCATTGTTGAAGACATGGACTTTAGCCGAGTATTGGTGGGAAGAATTTCGGTAACCGAAATAGCAGCACTAATTGAGCGGCATGGAGAACGATTATTAGAACGCAATATTCGTCGTTATCTAGGGTTACAAGGCAACCGCGTTAACGAAGGTATTCGTGATACTTTAACCGGTGATGAAAAAAATAATTTTTACTTCTATAACAACGGCATAACGTTAACCTGTGACAACTTTTCCTATAACGCACTCCAAGATGGTGATTACCAAGTGCGGGTTGAAAATTTACAGATCATTAATGGCGGTCAGACCTGCATGACCATATTCCAAACGTTGCAAAATTCTGATTTGCTTAGCCAAAATACCCGAGCATATGTTCTCCTCAGGCTGTATCAGTTGCCTAGTGAGAATAATGACCTAGTTCAAAAAATCACCTATGCCACCAATAGTCAAAATCCAGTGGATCTTAAAGACTTACGCGCTAACGATCAGCGTCAGCGAAGACTAGATATAGATATTCAACAACTAGGATTTAACTATCGGCGTAAGCGCTCTGGCACTAGTATTAACCGGACTGCAGACATCACTTCAGGGGTAGCCGCAGAGGCAATATTGTCTGTTTGGAGAGAGAAACCCCATCAGGCAAAGTTCTTCTCTCGTGAGCATTTTGGGAAATTGTATGACTCAATATTTACCGATGGGCTAAATGGCTCACAAGCTGTTATTGCTGTTAAATTGTATAGAATTTCCGAAAATCGCCGTAAGCGCCCCGACCCCAACGATCCTGATTTTGTTCGCTATGCGTCATGCTTCATTGCAATGCAAATGGGACGAAGGCTTCTAAACGATATGGGCATTCAACTGATGGATATTAGCCACCAGAATTTTCAGATTGCCCAACAGCTGATTGAACAAAATGGTGACGCATACTTCGATGCCGCCGTACGCGATATTCAACAGGCACTGCAGAATCTCTATGGAGAACAAAAGATTTCCTTGCAGCAGCTATCGGCCACATTCCGGCGCGGTGATTTAATCAATAGGCTTCAGCAGATTGAGATTAGTTAGGGATAAGGATTTTATAAGATCCAAAAATTAGTGCTGAAGAGACATTCCATGGAACGTCTGTACGGTCAATTATCAGAATTTCAGCCGGTTCTCGCGTTATTGATTACCCCGTTTTACGATGAGTTAATGGAGCAGAGACAGGTCTTTGGCCAGATTCAAGCCGATAGCTTAGTAGCTCGTTGTTTTTTAGCTTGGCTGTATATCGCCGTAAAGAATGCTTAGGGAATTGAAACCAAAGCTCGGCCCATACGTAGCCCTGGTCCTGTTTGAGAATATGACCGCTAGCCCGTCCCTGTAGCCAATCCCATTGATGCTGCTGGAATAGCTCTGCCTCTAAAATTTGAAGTGGCTTGGGCAACATACTCCAGCCGCGATAGGTGGAGAGTAATGGTTTAATATCTCCCTGCTGTTTGAGCAAACATAGAAGAGATTCCTGATCGAGGTTGCCGTAGTAGCGCCCCTGAGGAAAGTCAATCAATGTGGGGGCAAAGCGATGGCCGCCAATGTGGCTGATCTGCCAGGGTTGAACCTGCTGGGTCAGCCCTAGCTTGCGAATGGTTGTAATTGCATCTTGGTAAAACGGATACCCATACATCCCACAGCACTCATTATGGCTCGCATGGGTACAAATCATCAGGTGTCGTTGACCCGCAAGGGTTGGTCGCCAACCAGCACGATTATGCTGTAGAAACTGCTCCAAAGCAGGAGCCATGTCTGCTGCGCTATCCACCTGGATTTCCCAGGCTTTATATTTCCCTAGCAATTGTGTCCTTCGACCTGGAGAAGCCTGGCCCGGCCGCTGAAAAATCAGGATGCGCCGTCGGTCCGACGTTTGCTCATTGGCAATCAGATGTACCCGGACGCCCGAACTGAGCAAGGGTTTGACCACCTGTCTCAAGGCTTCAGGGATGCCGGGTGACAGGAGCGCTGGCTTATCCCAAGGCTGGGGAGTTTCGAGCAATATGAAGGTATCGGCGGGGACTGCCGTGCCAACT
>NZ_JADEXP010000351.1 GCF_015207065.1 Leptolyngbya cf. ectocarpi LEGE 11479
CGAGCCCTGGCCTGCACATATTCCACGTTGATGTGGAAACGTTTGTCAAACAGCTCTACTAGACGCTCAGGCTCTCCCTTGCGCATAAAGCCCTGGTCAATAAACATGCAGGTCAGCTGATCGCCAATGGCCTGGTGCAGTAGAAAGGCCAGTGTGGATGAATCCACACCCCCGGACAGGGCCAGCAGGACGCGCTTGTCACCAACTTTTGCCCGGACTTCACGGATGGCTTCTTCAACAAAGGCTTCGGTAGTCCAGGTGGGTTCGCACTGACAAATGTGATAAACAAAATTGCGAATCAGCGCCTGACCATCAACGGAATGAACGACTTCTGGATGAAACTGCACACCATAGAAGCCCCGTTCATGATTCGCCACGGCGGCACTGGGGGTGTTATCTGTGTGGGCAAGCACTTCAAACCCCTGGGGGAGTTGGGTGACTGAGTCGCCATGGCTCATCCACATGGTGGACCCGTCATCGACATTGGTCAGTAGGTCGGTGGGATCATCGATATGTAGGGAGGCTTTGCCATATTCACCTCGTTCAGCGGTTTCAACCTGTCCCCCCAGCTGCTGCACCATGAGCTGCATGCCGTAGCAAACACCCAGAATAGGAATACCCAGATCCCAAATGGCGGGATCACACTTGGGCGCATGGTCAGCGTAGACCGAACTCGGTCCTCCTGAAAGAATGATGCCTTGGGGATTAAGTTGGCGAATTTTCTCAGCTGAGGTGCGGTAGGACAGCACCTCTGAGTAAACCTGGGTTTCGCGAATGCGACGGGCAATTAGCTCAGAATACTGGGAACCAAAATCAAGAATAATTAGCATCTGGCGGTTAAACTCGGGCGGTTTGGCAGATACTGTGTCGGTGATGGCGGGAGTTTTAGCAGTCACGGATACGTCCTGAAGCTCTAATGGATAGGGAAGCAGTGGTCTTATTATTGGGGAGTCATTTATAAATTGCTACTGACTAACCCCTGGAAGGTACTTGAGAAACGGTATGGGGTAAGGGGGCTAATGTTTCTCTAGGGGTTTGTAAAAAATTATTTTATCTAGAGTAGCAAACCACGGTAGTAATGCCGCACCTAGCTCGATCAGATTCTGGGATGGGTGCGGCGTAGTCCGAACTGTTGGGGTTCACACAGCGGTTCTAAAACGGGTGGTTCATAATGGAGGGCACGGTGAGCAGACCCTTAAACCCCCTATGAACCCCATTGACTACCTTCGTATCAGCCTGATTGATCGCTGCAATTTTCAATGTGCATACTGCATGCCGGAGGGAGCCGATCTAACTTACGTGCTGCGGGAGTTTTGGCTCAGCCACGAAGAAATTTTGACCCTTTTAAAGGGGGTATTTATCCCCTTGGGGTTTACAAAATTTCGCCTAACCGGTGGAGAACCCCTGCTGCGCCCCGGCATTGTGCCACTGGTAGAAGATATTGCCCATTTGCCCGAAACAACAGATTTGGCCTTGACTACCAATGCTTTTAAGCTAGAAAATCTGGCACAGCCTTTATACGATGCGGGGTTACGACGCCTCAACATCAGTTTAGACTCCCTGGAGCCAGAAACCTTTGAAGCGATTGTTGGCAAGTCTGCGCCCAACCATATGCGCTGGCATCAGGTATGGAAAGGCATCCAAACCGCACATCAGGTGGGTTTTGACCCACTCAAACTAAATGTTGTTGTCATTCCAGGAGTGAATGACCATGAGATTTTAGATCTAGCCGCCTTGACCCTTGATCGAAACTGGCATGTGCGCTTTATTGAGTTTATGCCCATTGGCAATGATGAGCTGTTTTCTAACAAAGGCTGGATTGACTCTGAAACCATTCGCCAACAGATTCGAGATCGCTGGGGCCTAGAGGAGTCAAGGGTTCGCGGCAATGGCCCCGCAGATGTTTTTAAGATTCCAGGGGCAAGAGGCACTCTGGGGTTTATTAGTCAAATGTCGGAATGTTTTTGCGATCGCTGCAACCGCATGAGACTCTCGGCAGATGGCTGGCTACGTCCTTGTTTGCTCAATGAAACGGGCCAGCTTAATTTACGAGAAGCCCTACGCAACGGTGAGCCAATTGAGACCATTTGCGATCGCGTTGGTACTCTAGTAGCCGCCAAACCAGAGATTAATTTTAAAATGAGAGAATCAGGCACCACCGGAGCCTACAGTCGGACAATGTCGCAAATTGGTGGATAAGACCGATTTGTAGCCCCATCTTGAGTCTTAATTCAAGACTTCCTATCTTAAAGCAAGTCCAAATTCAATGTAGCCAATCTTGAAGTTAGAATTATTTCGTGTCTGTGATCGACCAGTGGTTGAGCTAATTGGCCAGATGGGCGTCTTTTGACAACTTAATCTCATTTGAGACATTAGGTATTGATTTGAGTCTTAAGTTCTAATTTTAAAATCTACTTTTAAGACTCATTCAGGCTTAGTTAAGGAAAGATTGATTAAATTATTAGGCTGCTAGATCAAATGAATTCAACTCAGTCTTAATTCAATGTCAAATGTCTCTAAATGAGTCTATTTGGAGTGCTTTTTAGTCTTGCTTTGGGATTGGCTTGCTGGTGTTCATGGTGTTCCTGGTTATGAACAGAAACTATTGTCAATTTGACAAAATCCTATGGGCGCTTTGTCTGTCGATACAGCTGACAGCCTGTGGAGCCTTGGCTAAAACCAGTAATCCAATCTCTCCGCAGGAACTCGTGACTCAGATTCAATCTGGTACCACCCCATTAATTCTGGATGTGCGCACAGCAGAGGAATACGTAGCCGGTCATATTCCAGGGGCGGTTAACATTCATTTTCGAGAGATTAAGGCTCGCCTAGATGAGGTTCCTGAGAACGGCCCCATTGTGATTTACTGCGAACGTGGTATACGAGCGGCGATTGCCGAGAGAACTCTGCGTGAGGCCGGTGTAGGCGCAATCCTGCATCTGGAGGGAGATATGTTGGCCTGGCGACAGAACAATTTACCGCTTGAGCAGGACACTGTAATAGAGACAAATACTGAACCATCTTCTGTCCCGTCGGCAGCAGCGGAGGTGTCACAACTCCCCAACCCATGGCAGACAAGGTGGATTGTTGATGCTGCTGAAGCAAAACAGCTGATTGAACAAGGAGCAACGCTGTTAGATGCCCGCAAGTTAGCGCTCACACGTTTGCAGGGAGCTGTCTATGTGGATTGGCAACAGTTTTCTCCTGAGGATGCCATCACTCATGGCCGATTGCTTGCGGACAATGCCTTGTTGACTCAAAAGCTTCAGTCCTTGGGGATTTCAAGCCAAAAGCCTGTGGTGGTGTATGCCCACCCGCCCGGTGGGTGGGGGGAGGATGGACGGCTTGTTTGGATGTTGCGAACCCTGGGGCACTCCCAGGCAGTGATGGTGGATGGTGGGTTTGAGGCATTGGTGACCGCTAATGTGCCAGTGCAGCGGAGTCGAAATAATGCTGTTGTTCCCGGCGATTTTGTGGTGTCACGGACTTCTACTTGGGAGATTCGGCGGGATGAGCTGAGAGCTAAGTTGAGGCAGGAGAATGTGGTGATCATCGATAGTCGCGAGCCACGTGAGTTTGCGGGCCAGACTCCCTATGGAGAACAGCGTGGTGGCCATGTGCCAGGGGCGATTAACCTTTACTTTAAGCGGCTATTAGGGGAGGACGGAAAACTGTTGTCAGCCCAGGAAATACGGTCACAGCTGGAGGATGCAGGGATTTCTCCTGATACTCAAGTTGTTGTTTACTGCACAGGAGGGATTCGATCGGGTTGGCTAGCCTCGGTTTTGGTCGCATTAGGCTATCAGGTCCAAAACTATGCGGGATCCATGTGGGAGTGGTCAGCTGGGCCTGCAGATATGTATCCTTTGGAGGTGTTGTAATTCCTCAAAAATCTATCTTATGGCCCAGTTTCGCACGAGTCGGGGCCATGGGCCTATTAAGCGACTTGGAATGAATCAGCTAATTCTTTGATCTTTGAGGGGTTAAGTCCATTATTGCAAGGATTGCTCTTAAATTGTTAATTGCCTCACCCTGAAATCTTCTCCTATAGATGTCTGCTACCATCCTTAAACTCAGATCTGCGATCACACGCAGCCCCAAGCTGATAACGCCCCAAACCCTAGTTGCAGAGGCGATCGCCCATATGGGAAATCCCCATGAACCCTGTCAAGTTCCCCAAGCAGACCTCAACACCTATCGGGTTGATTTTGTCACCCGAGAACTGCACGATGAGATCAGATCGCGCTATTTAGTCGTCGTTGATCATCCCAAAATTCTGGGGGTCTTGACCGCATCCGATCTCCTGGCTTGCAGATACCCAGACAACGATCCGATTGACCACACGATTAGCCATTGTGCCCTACAGTCCTTCGCCACACTGGCCGAATCAGCATTAACAAACCTCCACACCCCGCTAAATTTGCTCAGGCAGCATCAGCTGCGCCCCATTGTGATGCTCGATGAGCACGGCCAAATCGCAGGATTGCTGTCCTATGAAGAAGTTCATGCCGTTGCCTTGGCCAGCCAGGTGCAACCGTCGGGTTCGCCTGCTTCCTCTACCTTTATCGCCAAGGCCGAACCCCAACCCCCTCCGTCGCCAAATCCCAGCATCGCTACGCAGCGAAATCAGGTGATGAATAAAATCATCGCTCAAGTACATTCATCACTGGATGTGCAAACGGTTTTAGACACAGCCGTGACTGAATTACGCGCAGTGTTGGAGTGCGATCGCATCATCACCTATCAATTGCGTTCTGATCTGACCGGCAAAGTGATTGCAGAGTCGGTGGATCATCCATCACGATCGGTGCTCCACAGCGAAGTTAGCGATCCCTGTGTCACCCCTGAGTGGCTTGAGCCTTACCGCCAAGGTAAGGTCCGCATCGTCAATGACATCCACGAGACAGAAATGACCATATGCCACCAGCAAATGCTAGTGGGTTTTGGCATTCGCTCAAAGATGATGGTCCCCATTGTGGTTGAAGGTGAAATTTGGGGCTTGCTGCTGGCGAGCGAGCAGGAGGTCTCTCGGCAATGGCAGCCCGCAGAAATTGAACTGGTGCGTCAGCTCGGGGTGCAGGTTGCGATCGCCATTCAGCAAGCCCATCTGGTAGAGCAATTACACCAGCAGCTCACCCAACGAGAGCAGGCTCAGCAACTCCTCACCCAGCGTAACCAACAGCTGGCCATTTCCAATATCGAGCTAGCCCGCGCTACCCGTCTCAAAGATGAATTTCTGGCCAATATGAGCCACGAACTACGGACGCCGCTCAATGCCATTTTGGGTATGACTGAATCCTTAATCGAGCAGCTCTTCGGGCCGCTCAATGAGCAGCAGATCAAATCCTTGAACACCATTGAAAATAGTGGCAATCACCTACTAGCACTGATTGATGACATCCTTGATCTGGCCAAGGTCGAAGCTGGTGCACTGTCGCTGGAACGGGCACCTACCCAGCTCGGCCCCCTATGCCGATCCAGCTTGGCCTTTGTGAAACAACTGGCTCATCAAAAAAGGATCCAATTAACAGAACAACGTACCGGTGATTCCATTCCAGATTTAATGCTGGATGAACGTCGCATCCGGCAAGTCCTGATTAACCTACTCACCAATGCGGTGAAATTCACCCCAGAGGGAGGCCATGTCACCCTGACCATCAGCCTGACTAAATCCACGGCCGCAACAGACGAATATTGGCTCAAATTTACCGTTGAAGATACCGGTATTGGCATTGAGGCCAACCAGTTAAACCGACTCTTTCAGCCCTTTGTGCAGGTGGATACCGCTTTGAACCGTCAATATACCGGTACGGGGTTAGGCCTGGCATTGGTGAAGCGCATCGTTGAACTCCACGGTGGGGAGGTGAGCGCGACGAGCCAGCTCGATGTGGGCAGTTGTTTTACGGTGGAATTGCCCTGTACCAGTGGCGACTCGCAGTCTGGGGCTCCAGAGACCCAGCGCCCCGGTAGTAGGGCGCCTCAATCTCCTCCGGCTGTCAAGCCCCTAATCCTATTGGCAGAGGATAACGAAGACAATATTGATGTGATTCAAGGTTACCTGGCCGCGAAAGGCTACCCAGTGATTATTGCCAAAAATGGACAGGAGGCAATTGCCCTGGCCCAAGCCCAGACTCCCGACTTGATCTTGATGGATATTCAGATGCCGGGCATGGATGGGATAGAGGCGATGATTAAGATTCGCCAAAATGAGACGTTACAGTATACTCCGATCATTGCCCTGACAGCCCTCGCTATGAAAGGAGATTTAGAACGCTGCCTTGCCGCTGGTGCCAATGATTATCTGGCCAAGCCGGTTAAGCTCAAGCAGCTGGTCGCCACAATGCAATCTCTTTTGGCATCAGACTAGACGCCTGGCCTAGTGGACCATGGTGGCTGCGTTTTGGTAGACGGGGGCTGGCGATGATTGGTTAAAGCGACTGGTGGTTGCTGCCATTTATATATTTGGTATCAAGCGAGGGGTGGGGGCAGAGAGTTTGAGTGAGTTTTTTCATGCCCTTCGTCTTATATAAAGTTTGCTTGAAGTTTATTAATGAATATTTTAACTACGTATAGCAATACTAGAAAATTACAACAGGCTTTTTGAAAAAGGTACGG
>NZ_JADEXP010000352.1 GCF_015207065.1 Leptolyngbya cf. ectocarpi LEGE 11479
TCATCGCAATGGGGTGTTGTTGGCACCGATTACGGCGAAGCTGATTGCTGGCTTGATTCTGGATAACGCGGATCCGCTGTTGGCGGCGTTTTGTTGGGAGCGGTTTATGAGCGAGGACAGATCTCAGGGAGATGATGATCCGGCTCTGGTTTCTAATTTTGCTGCTGTTTCTGATTCTTCGTCTGATTCTTCATCTGATTTGTTGGGTTTCGCGGGCTCAACCCAACCTACGTCTTTTCAAACTCCTATGATAATGCAAACTCTTTCTGCTCCTCCGGTGACGACGTCTGATGATGCTCTGGTGATTGCTGGGCGGTCGTTCTCATCGCGGTTGATGACGGGTACTGGAAAATTTGACAACTTTGAGATGATGCGGGCTAGTCTGGCGGCCAGCGGTAGCCAGATTGTTACGGTGGCGGTGCGTCGGGTGCAGACCAATGCTCCGGGCCATGAGGGGTTGGCCCAGGCGATTGACTGGCAGAAGATCTGGATGCTGCCCAATACGGCAGGCTGTACTACGGCTGATGAGGCGGTGCGGGTGGCGCGTTTGGGTCGGGAAATGGCAAAGCTGCTGGGGCAAGAAGACAACAACTTTGTCAAACTAGAGGTGATTCCCGATGCGAAATATTTGTTGCCGGATCCGATTGGTACTTTGCGAGCGGCGGAACAGCTGGTGAAAGAGGGGTTTGCTGTTTTACCTTATGTGAATGCCGATCCGATTTTGGCGAAACATCTTGAAGATGCAGGCTGTGCTACGGTCATGCCGTTAGGGTCTCCCATTGGCTCAGGACAGGGGGTGCGTAATGCGGCCAATATTCAGATCATTGTGGAGAATGCCAAGATTCCGGTGGTGGTGGATGCGGGGATTGGCAGCCCGAGTGAGGCGGCAGAATCGATGGAGATGGGGGCGGATGCGTTGTTGATAAATACTGCGATCGCAAAAGCCCAAGATCCCGTCAAAATGGGTCGAGCCATGGGCTTAGCGACTGAGGCCGGGCGGTTGGCTTATTTATCTGGGCGTATCCCTGTAAAAGCCTACGCCAGCGCCAGCTCTCCGTTAACAGGCACCATTACCAGTCAGTAACCCAGCGTTACAGAAACTAGCATCGCCTGACAGATATCAACTATGATTCGGTACGAAATCGAATCTGTTGAGGTGTGTGCATGAGATTTGTACAGGGTATGCTGCGTTTGACCGCCATGGCTCCCATCGCTCTGGTGCTGAGCTTAATGCCAGCCAGCGTTCGCGCAGAAGAGCTAAGCCTAGACGAACTGTACAAACTCTGCAGCAGCTTTCCCTTTAACTCTCGATGTGAAGGGTTTGAAGCTCCTATTCCTCTAGACGACCGAGAGGGCACTCAGGTTAACTGTGGTCTGGATTTGTCTCAGGTCGATGCCTCGGGCGATTGTCGTCTGCTGATCGAAGGTAATACGCTCGTGGTGTATGCCGAAGAGGGTGACCCCATTGAACCGTTGGATAATCAAAAGGGCAGTCGTGAGATTCGTCTTCCCTTTGATCAGATTTATTCCACAGCCCTCCGTATTTGGGAGCGGGAGGTAGATGCAACGGCCTTTTTGATAGGTGGCCAACTCTATATTCAACGTAATGAAGCTGAGTATGATGGGTTTGAGCGAGACTATGTCCCAGGCGATGGCGACGAACGAGAAGGCCGTGGAAAAGAAGACTTTTCTGAGGTGGCGATTAGCTTTATAGAGTCCCCTGAAGCGGAGGGACATCGCAGTAACATTTTGCGCATTACGGCAACAGAAGAATTTGGCGCTTATCTGCTGGATCAGTTAACTGTGGGAGATATTAGTGCTATTAAAACTACGCTAACCACGCCGCAGCGTACGGTTGACGATCCTCGACAACAGCTGCTGGATAACAATGCCTGTATTCGTTGTAATCTCAGCGGTGTAGATTTGAGCGGTTTGGATTTAGATGATGCTAATTTGGAAGGTGCTGTGCTGTCTGGAGCCAATCTTTCCGGGGCTGACTTCTCTGGAGCCTATTTGGTAGGGGCTGACCTCAGCGATGCAAATCTGACAGAAACAGACCTGAGTCGAGCCAAGCTGGGGCTGGCCAATTTATCAGGGGCGATCATGGAGGCCGTGGACCTACATGCGGCCAGTCTACCGTTGGCTAACTTAGAGAATGCAACGATGCCCAATGCGGAATTGGGGGGTACCCATTTGGCTGGTGCTAATCTAACTAATGTTGATCTCAGTGAAGCCGACCTCACAGAGTTCACGTCCACGGGGTTTATTCCATTTTTAGGATTACAGCGCTTTCGTCTCTATGCTAATTTGCGCGGTGCAGATCTCAGCGGCAGTGTGCTGACTATGGCTGATTTTGACGATGCGGTTTTGTCAGATGCTAATTTGGTGGGTGCCAACTTAACCGGGGCCAATCTGGATGATGTGGCGCTGCGAGGGGCTGATCTAACCGGAGCTATAGTCGCTGAGGAGGATCTGGCTGAAGCGAGGCTCTGTGGGGCGACCATGCCTGATGGTGAAGTCTTTAGTGAAGGTTGTGAAGAGGACGAGGAGATTTAACAGTGAGCTGAGCGGCAGACAACATTTTACTTATTTTAATAGCAGAGTCTCTCAACCTGTGCGCTCCTGCGTCGTTTATGTTAGGTGCTTACTCACTTTCAGCACTGGCAGTAGCTAATTTCAGTGCCAACATCCCGAATACTGTTCCAGCGATCCGGTTCAAATACACCTGAGCCCTTGACGAACTGTTTAACCAACTGCCTAAAACTCCAGCCAATAAAGCGATTGCGCTAAAAATCACCAAGGTAACAAAAATGAATATGCCACCTAAAAGGAATATCTGTAGCGCAATTTGGCCATTTTCCAGTGATGCAAACTGCGGCAAGAAAGCAAGAAAGAAGATTGATACCTTAGGATTAGTGACATTCATGATGATTCCGCGACAGTACAGCGCACCACTAGAACGCAGATTTGAGCCGGGTGATTTGATTGTGCTGGCCGATGCCCGGAATGCCTGCCATGCCAAGTAGACCAAATACACGGCCCCCAATACTTTCAAAACGGTAAATGCAATGACTGAGGTTTGAAATATAGCGGCGATGCCCAGAGCCACAGCGGTTGTGTGAACGATTAACCCCGTACAAAGACCAAGCGTTACGAGGATTCCTGATTTTTTTCCATACAGGGCTGATTGCGTGAGAACAAAGATGTTGTCCGGTCCAGGCGCAATACTCAGCAATGCTGATGCAATAATGAAAGCTATGATTGAGTCAAGGGGCATCGTTTTTCCTTGGAAACTTCTTGCACCTAACGTTGAGCTGAGCGGCGGTCAGTATTGTTGCACCAAAACCTGGATTCCTAATTCCGTCCGCTCCTGCATTATGTTAGCTGGCCATAACTCGTTGACAGCTAAGCAAGGTATAAAAAATAACATTAAGTTAGGGGTACAGATATCTTAAACTCAGTGGCTTATGCAAATGATACAGACACCATATGGAATTTTTAGGTTGTAATGTATCCCAACTGTAGGTTCTGATGGACAGGCTTTACAGGATATAGACTATGTCAGCAATACAGATTCAAAAATTGCAAATGAGTACCTTTACAACTCCGGGCATAATGGAGTAAGCCAGATACTTACATGGGGACTATCTCATGGTTAACGTCGTTCGAGGCGATGTCGCTAAACCAGTTTCATCTAAAAGGCTAGCCGAATACTTTGAGGCAAGAGCTGATATTGATGGCAGCCTATACATGGGATATCCAATTATAGGAACTCCGCAAGGAGGCTATCAAATTGACGCCCTTCTAATATCAAGGGAACACGGAGTCGTTATTTTCAACCTAATAGAAGGGATTGAAAGTGATATCGATATAGAAGAAGTGCAGGATGAAAGCGTAACTAAAATTCAATCGAAGCTCCTTCAACATAAGGCGCTGACTCGTAGAAGAAAGCTAATGGTTGACATCAATGTTGTCACTTATGCACCTGCTATAAGCCATAAGCCAAGTATCTCGGAAGACTATTATATACTTCTCAATGAGGAGGAATTAACAGAATTTCTAAATTCTCAGAGTTGGGAACATGATGAATATTTTGAGAATCTTAATTCAGTAATTCAAGCTATTACCTCTATAAGAAAGAGAAAACAGAGAAATTATGTACAACATGAGAATTCTCGAGGTGCAAAGCTAAGCAAATTAGAAGATTCGATAGCAAATTTAGATAGAAATCAGAGTGCTGCTGTAATTGAAACTGTAGAAGGAGTACAAAGAATTAGAGGGCTTGCAGGCTCAGGAAAAACAATCGTTCTAGCTCTCAAGGTTGCCTATCTACATGCGAAGCATCCCGATTGGGATATAGCAGTAACCTTTAACACCCGCTCACTTAAAGGTCAGTTCAAACAGCTGATTAATACATTTACTATTGAACATACTAGTGAGGAACCAGATTGGGGAAAGGTGAAAGTTATCCATGCGTGGGGTAGTCCTTCCAAGGATGGAATTTATTATGAGTTTTGTAAAAGACATAATGTAGAGTATCGAGATCTTAACAGAGCCAAAAAAATCGCTAGTTCATATGGTCAAGAATTCGATGCTGTTTGTGAGGAAGCTCTCAGTAAAGTGTCAGATTTTGAACAATATTATGATGCAATTTTGATTGACGAAGCACAAGATTTCTCTAAGTCTTTCCTAAAACTTTGTTATGAAATCCTTAAAGAACCCAAGAGGCTAGTGTATGCCTATGATGAATTACAAAGCCTAAACAAGAAAGTAATGGAATCTCCAGAGTCTATTTTTGATAAAGATTCTTATGGTAATCCTCGCGTTTTATTGCAGAATCGTCCTAGCGAACCTAAACAAGACATTATTTTAGAAAAATGCTATAGAAATTCTCGACCAATTTTAGTTTCTGCTCATTCTCTTGGTTTTGGGATATACAGAGAAGAGGGGCTAGTCCAAATGTTTGAATACTCTGGTTTGTGGAGAGATATTGGGTATGAAGTGGAGGAAGGCGATTTAGAAGATAATAGTGATGTAAAACTTGCTAGAAGCGAGAATACAAGCCCCAAGTTCCTCGAAGCTCATTCCTCAACAGATGACTTAATTATGTTTAAGTCATTTGACTCCAATGAAGATCAAATTGAATGGCTAGTTAACCAGATAGACATAAATCTAAAGCAAGATGAGTTGAAGCACGATGACATAATGGTCATACATACGAATCCACTGACAGCTAGAAAATCCCTAGGAGTTGCTAGAGAAGAACTTTTTGAAAAAGGAATTAACTCTAGCTTAGCTGGAGTAACAACTTCACCTGATGACTTTTTTAGTGAAAATTCTATAGTTTTTACTAGTATCAACAGAGCCAAAGGTAACGAAGCTGCAATGATTTATGTAATCAATGCGCAATATTGCTTTTCTGGTTTTGAACTGGCTAGGAAAAGAAATATTCTATTCACTGCAATGACTCGAAGCAAGGCTTGGTTAAGAGTTATTGGATATGGTGAGAACATGAAGAGCCTAGTAAGTGAGTATGAAAAAGTCAAGCAAGAAGATTTTACTCTCAATTTCTTATACCCTAATGAAGTAGAACGAAGGAGAATGAATCTTGTTAACAGAGATATGAGTCCCAGAGAACGCGAGCTTCTAAAAGATAGGAGTAAGCAGGATAACTTCAAAGAATTACTTGAGGCTCTTGTAAAAGGTGACATACATCCTGAAGACTTGCCCTTTGACGTTCAAGAGAGTCTAAAGCAATTAAGAAATAGATCATCATTGTAGATATGATAGATTACCTCAGTATTCATAATCAGGTGAACACAATCACCCAGAAGTTAATATCTGTTAATTTGTCAGTCAAACAAAATTTTCCCTCATGCACGAATATAGGAAAAGATAGCTATGAAATTTCATATTCAGGCATGCAGAATCTTTCAATAGCTCTTAAAAATATTGACTATAAGGAAATATATGAAGAGTTAGATGAAGGTGAAAATTACAATATCAAAATGATTGATGGAGCACTAATACAACTTTTATACACTTATAGAGATTCTGCTTTGGCCTCACATCGGTTAGCTTTCTTTCCATCTCCTTTCTTGTATGACTTTCAGAATGAGCCTGAAGTATATGAAGACGATGAAATATACGCGGATATAATAGCCAAAAATATACTGCCTGTTCCTATCAGATTTGACTACGATCCAGAGAACTATAGAGAGTTAGAACATCCCAAAAGCCATTTAACACTGGGGCAATTTAAGAACTGTAGAATCCCTGTATGTTCTCCAATCACTCCAAATGCGTTTATAGATTTTATTCTTCGTAGTTTTTACAATACTGCTTTCCAAAAATTTACTGATGAATTAAATTTTTCTAGCAATCTATTTGATGAAACTATCAGTTCTGTAGAAAAGAAAATAATACATTTAGCTATTTACTAAAGCTTCCACAATTACAACAGTAGTGATTTACTGAGAGGATGTTTTAAAAGGTAGAGGGGTGTATCAAATCATGCCAGTCTCCTGAGCATCAAGCGAGTCATGGCAATATAAATCATGGCCTCAGATGATTCGGGTAAGCGTTCATAATCCTTACTCAGGC
>NZ_JADEXP010000353.1 GCF_015207065.1 Leptolyngbya cf. ectocarpi LEGE 11479
CCGCTTTCCAGCATTCAGACACTGCTGCGTGATGAGCGCTTTTGGAAAATTGCTTTCCAGGCGCTGATTGTGTTGTTTGTGGTGGACTTGTTCTGGCACTTTTCCGCCACCCTCAATGACAATATGACCGGCAGAGGTATCAAGTTCGGTTTTGGGTTTCTAAAGAACCCAGCCGGATTTGCCATGGGTGAGAGCCTACTAGACTATCAGGCTCAAGATTCCTATGGTAAAGCGCTCCAGTCAGGGATTGTCAACTCCTTGCGGGTGATGATTATGGGGGTGATTACGGCCACCACCGTCGGCATCTTGGCAGGGGTAGCCAGCTTCTCGGACAACTGGTTGCTTTATAAGATCAGTCGAGCCTATGTGGGTCTGGTGCGCAATGTGCCGCTGCTTTTGCAATTATTTTTCTGGTATCTGGCAGTTTTCTTTAGCTTTCCTGCTCCCAGAACCCCGTTTGTATTTCCCAATAGCGACCTTAGCTGGTTTATTCTGAGCAAAAAGGGTATTTACCTACCAGGGCCTGCGTTTACACCAGCCACGTGGACTGGCTTGATTATGCTAGCTGTTTCGCTGCTGCTAGTGGGGGTGTTTATCCGGTCGATTAAGGTGCTTCGTCGGGGAGACTATCGAGGCGGCATTGGTCCGATGCTAAATTTTGGCCTGAGTGCTCTTTTTATCCCCCTTTTGCTGATTGCTGAGTTTTTCCTACTGCTTAGCTGGAGTGGGGACAAGGGCATTTATTTTAAGGGAGCGTTTCCGTCGCTGATGTCTAGTGCTCAAGGGCTATGGGTGATTGTTCTATTGGCGCTGATTATTCCACTGGTACTGCTGGGCCGCTGGCGAACTCAGGTAATGGTGGAGCAGGGGCAGTCGGGTAAACCACAGCTGATTGCGATCGCACTTCTCCTTATTCTTGGCGTTTTAATTGTTCTGTTTGCCCTCGGTTGGGAAGCCCCAGCTGCCGTGATCAAAGACGACGGCACATTTACCGGCGGTGTGACCGGCGGTCTGAAACTCTCTCTGGAGTACTCCGCCATCGTTACCGGTCTCACTTTCTACACCGGAGCCTTTATTGCTGAGATTGTTCGAGCTGGCATTCAATCAGTCTCCCAGGGCCAATGGGAAGCCGCCCGCTCCCTGGGACTATCGTCCGGTCTAGCCATGCGGATGGTGGTCTTTCCCCAGGCCCTGCGAGTGATTATTCCACCGCTAAATAGTGAGTTTGCCAACCTGGCTAAAAACTCCAGTTTAGCCATTGCCATTGGCTTCGCCGACTTGTACTCAGTGGCCAACACCACCTTTAACCAAACAGGTCGGCCAGTGGAAGTATTTTTACTAATGATGGCCACCTACCTAATCATTAACCTTCTGATCTCAGTGAATATGAACCAACTCAACAGCGCTGTGCAGTTTAAGGAGCGGTAGAGGCGATGACAACAACTTCCCCCAATTCACCTCTGGTGACAGAATCTAGCCCGCCTCCCATCGCCCAGGCTGGGCCAGTGGCCTGGCTGCGTAAGCATTTATTTAATACCTGGTATAACGCCCTGCTGACCGTCATTTTGGTCGGTGTAATGCTGTTGGCGGTCTGGGGCTTTATCGACTGGGCCTTTAACATCGCTGAATGGGCTGTTGTCCCCAACAACCTGGCCCTGTTTATGTCAGGTCTGTACCCATCGGAAATATATTCACGCATTTGGGCCATCCTGGGGGTGAATGTGGCCATGGGCGGGCTGACCTGGGGTTTGTTAGCTCGCAATCAGAGCACCCTGTTTAGCCGAAATGTTTTGATTGCGATCGCAATCATCTGTGCCGGGTTTATTATTTTCCCCCTGACGCGTCCATCGGCCCTCACCCTCATTGGGCTCGTGGTCCTCACCCTAGCCTGCGCTTGGGCGGGCAAAACCCTACTAGGCCAGCGCAAGCTCAACCTGAGTCAGTTTTTAGCAGCCAGTTGGGTTTTGGTCTACTCCATTTCGCTACTGATTTTAGCGGGCGGGGATATTCGCAACAGTCTGCTGTTTTTAGTCGCGACCGTTGCCATCAGCATCTGGCTAGCATCCATGGTGCTCAAACTGCTGTCAAATTCCTCAATTATCGATACGGTTAGCCACAATCCCATCGGTATCTGGCTGATGCGAATTCTTTGGTTTGTCGGCAGTCTGGTCCTGTTCTTACCAGTGTACGGGTTCTTAAATGTGCCGCTGCTGCTCAAGCTGCTGACCATCGTCACCTATATCGCCTTTGTATCGCTATTAGTGCCAATTTTGGCAGAGCGCAAAACCCTGACCACCTTTGTGATGACGGCCCTGATTTTTGGTTTAGGGTGTTTTGTCATCAGCGCCGGGGTGGATGCCATTGGCGGTTTTTTAGGCTTTAAGCCCATCGGCACCAATAACTGGGGCGGTCTCACCCTGACTCTGTTTTTGGCCATTACTGGCATTGCCCTGTGCTTCCCCATCGGGGTGTTAATGGCCCTCGGACGACGTAGTAATCTACCCATCATTAAGGGGCTGTCCATCGCCTATATTGAGCTAATTCGCGGGGTGCCGCTGATCTCCATTTTGTTTATGGGGCAGGTAATGATTCCATTGTTTTTACCTGAAGGCGTACGGCCTGACAACATTGTGCGAGCGATTGTCGGTCTGACTCTATTTAGCTCAGCCTATCTAGCAGAAAATGTTCGCGCTGGTTTACAGGCAATTCCTCGCGGACAGAACGAAGCAGCCGCATCGCTAGGGCTGAATAACCCCCTCACCCTTTCCCTGATTGTGCTGCCCCAGGCGCTAAAAGTAGCTATTCCTGCCATTGTGGGTCAGTTTATTAGTCTTTTCCAAGATACAACTCTGTTAGGAATTGTTGGCTTGGTGGAGCTGTTGGGTATTAGTAACAGTATTCTGGCCAACCCCAAATATCTTGGCGATTATGCTGAGGTATTTCTCTTTATTGCATTGCTCTACTGGTTTTTCTGCTACGCCATGTCCCTGGGCAGTCGGCGAATTGAACAGGCGCTTAATACCGAGCTTTAGCAGCGTGCGATCGCAGCTCTGTTAAATCCTATGTCGGACACACCACCGTCACAGGGTACGAATGTCACCATAGTTTGAGGGGTTTGCCCTCACCACAAGAAGACGATGACTCAAACTGATATGCCTTTGCCAAATCAATCTAACGGCAATTCCGTTGACCGTAAGGCCGTAATTGTCGCCAGCGATGTAGAAAAGTGGTACGACAACGGCTTTAATGTGCTCAAGGGTGTCAGCCTGGATATCTATAAAGGTGAAGTGGTGGTGGTGATGGGACCGTCGGGTTCTGGCAAGTCTACCTTTATCCGTACCTTTAATGCCCTAGAGCCATATCAGAAGGGCAAAATTACCATTGACGGCATCGAGATTTCCCACGATCTCAAGAATATTGAGGAAATTCGTCGGGAAGTGGGCATGGTATTTCAGCAGTTTAATTTGTTCCCCCACCTGACGGTGTTGCAGAATGTCACTCTGGCTCCCATCTGGGTGCGCAAGCAAAAGAAGCGGGAAGCTGAAGAGATCGCCATGCAGCTGTTGGAGCGCGTCGGTATTTTAGAACAGGCAAATAAATTTCCAGGGCAGCTGTCCGGTGGTCAGCAGCAGCGGGTCGCCATTGCCCGTTCCCTGGCGATGCAGCCTAAAATTATGCTATTTGACGAGCCCACCTCTGCCCTTGATCCCGAGATGGTGCGCGAGGTGCTGGACGTAATGCGAGGCTTAGCCGACTCCGGCATGACCATGGTATGCGTGACCCACGAGGTGGGCTTTGCTCGAGAAGTGGCTGACCGGGTGGTGTTGATGGATGGTGGTCTTCTAGTTGAGGAGAACACCCCGGATGAGTTCTTTAACAATCCTAAAGAAGAGCGTTCTCAGAAGTTCTTATCCCAGATTCTGTAAGAACCTATCTGGTACTTTCCAGATGGACGTGGGACTCAAGCGCAAGCAGTCTCGCGTCAGTGCAGCGTTTGTTTTAACGGCATACATAGGCTTTCTCAATAGCGCCCGTTAAACTCACGGAATACATACATATTAATGGCAGCCACTACAAAGCAAATGATAAAAATCAGCATGCGAATACCGTAGATGGGTTCATTCATCAGCTGGCCGTTGGCAAAGATGGGCGTAAACGAGGGTTCTATCTTTGCCATAATGAACCCAGCGACAAAGGCCGTAATGGTGGAAGTGGCCTGGGAGAGATTTTTTAGCTCATGGCTAGTATTAGGCGCCACTAAGAAACCGATTAGCCAGCCACCGGCCCAGCCGGAAACGCCAATCAGCACCGTTTGAGCAAAGCCTGGATCGTCCAGCTCGCCATGGACTCGGCTCGCCAGCCAAATCACAATGCCAAAGACAATAAACCCGACCAAAAGACCGCTATAGGACCGTAGAGGCTGCATAGGTCTAGTTCATTTTTGAGAGCTTAATGCGTGGATCCACAAAGGATAGGGCTAAGTCGGCTAGCAGGTTACCGATAATCAGCATGGTGGCTCCCATCATCAAACTGGCCATAATTAAATACAGGTCTTGAGACTGTACCGCCTGTAGCGTTAATCGCCCTAAACCTGGCCAGCCAAAGAAATATTCGGTGATAAAAGCACCGCTGAGCAAGCTGGCAAATTCAAACCCTAGCAGCGTAATCAACGGGTTAATCGCATTGCGTAGGGCATGGGTATAAATCACGCGATCTTCTGGCAGCCCCTTGGCACGGGCGGTACGAATATAGTCCTGACGCAATACATCCAGCATTTGCCCACGCATCAGCCGCTGTAGTCCGGCAAAGCTGGTGATACTCAGGGCTAACGTAGGTAAAATCATATGCCAAATGACGTCCAGCACCTTACCCAGCCAGGTGAGGTCATCATGGTTAATGCTGGTACGCCCACCCACAGGAAATAGGGGGGTGGTGAGCTGGGCAAAGAACAGCAGCAGGAGACCGGTGATTAAGGCAGGAAATCCCTGGCCGATGTAACTCAGCACCCGCAGAATGCGATCGGTAAACTTGTTGTGATTGACTGCGCCAATGATCCCCAGAGGAATGGCAATGGCCCAAGTGACTAGAATTGAGGCGATGGATAATAGCAGAGTATTAGGAATACGCTCTGCCAAGACTTCCACTGCCGGACGCTGATAGGCAAAACTCTCACCAAAGTTGAGTTTGGTAACGACCTGGTAAAGCCATCGAAAGTATTGCTCCCAGACAGATTTATCCAGGCCAAACTGCTGCTCAAACTGTTGGATCGTTTCAGGCGAAATCTGGGGGTTTTGCCGCTGGGCATCGAGAAAGTCTCCAGGGGCTAGCTGAATGATAAAAAAGCTAAATGCTGATGCTAAAAGCAAGGTCAGTAATGCCTGCAGCACGCGCTTGAGGATATACAGCGTCGTCTCACTGGTGAGTACCATCTGCACTGTCTGCAGAGGAGAACGAGAGGAGGAAGAAGCAGGCTCTGCAGTCATGGGCGAAGGCATTCAAAACTAACTCAGTATGACAGTAGCGTAGTTATGGGGACTCCGTCAGGTAGCTTTTGGCGACCGTTTAGATCGCTAAGCTCAATGACAAAGCTAAAGCCTGCGAGGGTCGCCCCAGTCTGCTGAATTAATTGGGCAGCAGCAGCAGCAGTACCCCCTGTGGCGAGCAAGTCATCTACAATCAGCGGACGATGACCGCCCTGTAGGGCATCCTGATGGACCTCAAGGCTATCTTGACCATATTCCAGGTCATAGGACACTTGATGGACAGCAGCAGGTAGCTTGCCAGGTTTACGTACAGGGATAAAGCTGAGGCCCAGTTGATACGCGAGGGGCATACCAAAGATAAACCCTCTAGATTCAATACCAACGATACAGTCTGGCTGGTGGGGAGCTACCTGTTCTGCCATCAGGTCGATACTAGCCTTCAGGCCATCAGCATCCTGTAGCAGAGTCGTAATATCACGGAATAGGATACCGGGCTTGGGAAAGTCGGGTATCTCACGGATCAATGTGCGGATATCTGCAGTGGATTTCACGACTAGGGCTGATGCAGGACGGCCTTATTCTATACCGCTCAAGGCTAGACGTGCGAATTTAGTAGAGCACCGATCTACAGGAGCCAGAAATCGTAACGACTTCTGGCTCCCGACTTGTATTCCTTATCTTCTGCCCATATCTAATGAACTAAATGCTGACGGCAGCATTTTAGCCTTTGTTGCTCGTCCGGGCGGCCATAGGGTCGAGTACTTAACACAGACGTCAAGATCAACCCTAGGCACAGCCACAGGCTACACCGAGTGTGCATTTACTGCGTTCAGTGGAGTTTAAGCGCGGGGGTGGAGCGATCGCAAAGACTGCTCAAAGGGAACCGAGCCACTAATAGCCCAGCACAAGATCGGACAAAACACGATGCAGTAAACTGTCAGTACTGCCATCAATTCGGTAGCGGTTAAAACGTCAGATGCCATGAGAATCGCCTCCTAAAACTATGCATCGAAGAGGCGCGTTCCTTCGGGAAACCATCCCTACTTCCGTCCTTCAACATTCAAAGCATTTTGAACTCAGGATGAACGGTCTTTACTTCCGTATTATATG
>NZ_JADEXP010000354.1 GCF_015207065.1 Leptolyngbya cf. ectocarpi LEGE 11479
ACGGCGATCTGCTAGGTCACCGTCCTTACGATGTGGCCGATGCTAACAGCCTGGTAGCCATATCGACTAATCCCATGGTGCGGCTCCACCCTGAGGTGGCGCAAAAAGTAGAAACGATGATGATTCAGGCGCGCTCAGCCGGGGCCAGTTTGGATGTGATTTCTGGGTTTCGTTCGCTAGAGGATCAGCAATATCTCTTTTTTGACCTCAAAGCAGAACGGGGAGAAACAGCCCAGACCAGAGCTGAAGTCAGCGCGCCTCCTGGCTACAGCGAACATCACACAGGCTACGCGGTGGACTTTATCGACACAGCTCAACCCGCCACCGAGCTTAACGCCTCGTTTGAAAACACCAATGCCTTTCGCTGGCTAGAAGAGAACGCAGCATACTACGGCTTTGAACTGTCGTTCCCGAAAGATAACGAACAGAATGTTACCTACGAGCCCTGGCACTGGCGCTATGTAGGTAACCAGGAGAGTTTGGAACTGTTTTATCAGGACTGATTAGTCCCACCAGTGAGACACCCCCCCTTTACGGTGCGGAGCGAATGCAGAGCAGCGTAACCCCCTACCGATCACCAGTGCAACCACTTTTAGCCAGTATCCAACAAACCTCTTGTGCAAGGGGTGTGGGGACGTTGAGGTCCCCACGAATGGAGGGTTTCAGGGAGGAAAGCCCTGAGCAACCCACTTGGCCATTAGCCCGTCGTTAGCATTGAATTCGGACGTTGACACCGTCAGTTGATCCACCCTGTTGCCTCCCCGAGGAGAGGATTAAGTTGTCTCTTCCTACATCGAGGGGATGAGTAAAAAGTGTTGTTCTCTCATATGCCCCACAGTCATCTAAGACGCAGTGACATCAGTGGCTTCTTCTATAGCATAGGCTCGTACGCATTCGTCCTCCTTGAGCCACACCTTACGTCCTCCCTGTATCTTCACGCGCACGCGACCGCTCAAACGATAAGCCGATGGAATTACCACACCATATCGCCCATCGGGAAGCTGAACAGGTGTACCAGATGTAATATTCATATTTTTAAAGCCAGAAGGCTGCAAGGAACGTGGGTGTGTAGCCCAGTTGATGTTGGTGACTACATTAACAGTCTTTATATGTTTGTTTACATTTGTTAATCATTGCTCTCATAATTACTGTGTTGGAAGACTAGTCATCGGCTGGCAGTCGTAGCCATAGCGACCTTGGGTTTATCCATTTGCATCAGTCCAAGATTTAATCTTCTTCATACATGCGATCGCCCTTGTGTAAACGCGCAGCTATCCCATAGGTTTGCCCTTGAGCGCGCATGGTCGGGGCGTGGGCGGCTAGATATCGCGCGGTTGCCACCAAAATATGAATACCAGCCTCGTGGTTCTGCCAGTGTTGATACTGTTGCACAGCGGCCTCCACATTTTGAATTGTGTGAAAATCTCGGTCTTCCCGCAGTAGTAATTGGCCCAAAACTGCTAGCAAAGCAGTCGGGTCTCCGCCACTGTGGAGATAAGCTCCCACAAGATTGCCAGCGGCATTCACCTGCTGCTGACGGTTAAGAATTTCAGGCAACTCGTCTAGAAGCTTAGCGGGAGTCTCAACCCGCTTTTGGGGATTGGGCAAGCGTGCGGGTGGGACGTTCAAAAATCGATTGAGATATACGGCCATTGCCGCATCAAACACCCCTCGCAAGAGTTCGTCAGATGTCACCCGCTTTAGACCCTGATGAACAGCATTGGCAAATGTGAACGTGTGATGGGCCGTGTCCCAATCTCGAAAGTCGTTGTTGGTCTGAAATTGGGCAATGCGTAGGGCAGCCGCATAGGCGACGATACCGGCTAGGTCATCGGCGGTGCAGCCCTGGTGTAGCGTATTCAATAAGCTATCGGCGATCGCATCTGGATTGTCTCCTAGCAAAGTCGGGATTAGCTGCTCGACGTTGGTACTGCGATTCCCCTGGCTCGCTCTTTGGGCATTACCCGCTGCGATCGCAGCGGGTAATGCCTCAAACGCCCGCTCCAAAATAGCCACCAAATCAATCGGGTAGCGCCAAGCATTCGACTCTTCCATGCGTTCTGCCTGGGCATATCCGCGCACTAGGCTGGTGAGGATACCCGCTGCATTCTCGCCCTGAACCCGATCGAGGGCCTCCAGAGCCTTATTGGTAAAGTCGAGGGCATGTCCGCCATCAATAAAACGATGATCGGTGACTGCTGAAAACAGCATGTCCGCCAGCTGTGTCGGTTCCACACCAGCCTGAATTGCGGAAGCTAAACACCGCTCCGCACCTTGGTCATCGCGTACCTCAATAAACTGACGAAACCACCCTTTCAGGAGCTGAAAATCCACAGGCGTACTGGGCAGGGGTTGGATCGCAAATCGAGGGGGCTCACCAGCACAGTCACGGGCGACGGCGGATAGCCCATGGTAAAGCGCCCGCGGCCGATCGTCTGCCTGCAAATGGGGCATCAGCTGCATCATACAAGTATGGATGGTGAGACCAGTGCCCCAGCCTTGGCGGCGGTAGCGAACGCCAAAATCCAGGCCCGTTTGAAACGCTGCCGTTGGTCCCTCATGCGCGGCTAGTTGGGCAATGACCGACTTGGCCACAACTAGGGAAAGACCTTGCTCTAAACCATCCACTAACCGCTGGCGTTGATAGGCTTTAGTTTTTTCTCTAGGGGTGAGATCCACCCAGACCTGACCCGCTTGCACCTCTACTGGAAAGGCTCGACCGTCATCTGCCCAAATATCAAAGGTGCCTCCACTGGTTAGATCAAAGCGGGCATGGTGCCAGTGACAGGTAAGAACACAGTCTTTAACACTGCCTTTGTGAAGTGGAAAGCCCATGTGAGGGCAGCGATTGTCGATGGCATAAATCTTTCCGTGATGGTGGAAAAGTGCGATCGCATGGCCCTCAGCATGCACCACCATCACCCCAGCGGCCTGCACATCTGCAACTTGGGCCACCTGCACCAAGTGCTGACCGTCTACATTATTCAGGTGAGTTTTTAGCATGGCTATAGTTCTCCTCTAAAAAACAGAGCTTTAACGCTGGATATGCAACATTTGATTACCACCCTTTTGAAATTCGTAAGCGACAGATTGAATCTTCGTGCTAATTCCCTGTTGAGACATCTTTTGGATCACCGGCTTAACATAGGAAGACAGTTCTCCATCAAGCCTGAGCAACGGAAAGATACGAACCTCTTTTGAAACGCGTAAAAGTTCATGAATAGCTTCAACATGAAACTCAAGCGACAGCTGTGCTGAATAGAGAAAAAGCAAGTGGGAACATAGGCACAGGTCGAACTGATTATCTGCCAGATCTAGACTCGGTAATGACTGGGGAAGATAGCGAGCTTCTGCTTTGCCAACGTCATAATCCGCTAAAAAACGTTCCATTGCGCTCAGACGAGAAGCTCCCAACTCGTCTACATCGCGGAAATTTTTCCAAATATACTGGTCCGAGTTTTGTCGCACTTGCGAAATGATAGTTTTATAAGTCTCCTGAACCCGTTGTCTAATTTGCTGAGCCGAAAATAAATAAATCGGATCGATAGAAATTACGGAGTAGTTCTGGCTTGTCATTTCAGCATTAAAACTAGCTGGCCCATCCCCACAGCCCAGAATGTTGGCATTTAGATCTGACTCTGAGAGATTGAACATGAGTTTGTACTCTTTGAATGTTCGTCCCCAAGGCACAATCTCATCTAGCTGCATAGTTGCTTTGGTGTTCTGCTGACCTTTAGACATACAATATGCATCTAATATGCAGATGCTAATCCTTTGTTGGTGCGCGAGGGGAAGTTAGTCACGATTGATGCTGAAGAGACGTAGCGAGTGACTAACTTCGCAAGAGAAAGCTAAAGAGAAATAAAGTTGTTAAGTTGTCTGCTATTTGATGACATTCAAAAAACACGAAGTTTTGAATGATGAGTAAGGATCTGTTAAGAAATAATTTGATTGCTTTGATATGCCCCCCTTTTCAAGGGAGGTTAGGGAGGGTTCCTCCAGCATTGATAGGTTTTGCCGATCCCCCTCAATCCCCCTTGAAAAGGGGGAAGTTAGAAAATCTATGCAGTTAACAAAGAACACCTTAGGAGGTGTTCTTTGAGAGTTATGGTTTGACAGAGTTGTTATTACTTTTGGAAGCGATGCCAGAGGCCTAGGGTGAGTAGTGTGCCTAGGGATAAGACCCAGCCGAGATAAGAGGTATTACTGTAGTGGATGTCGGTGTCGCCGCGATCGCTAATTAACTCAGACGAAACTCCACTTTCATCAACGGGTACCGTTAGGATATCCCCATGTCCCTGCTGCTGGATGTTGACTTCCCAGTCCCCTGCCAGAGACTGATCTGGACTAAAGCTAAACCGACCTTCGCTATCGGTGGTACCCTGAGCCCAGGGAGTGACCGGATTATTGGGGGAATATACAGTCACCTTAGCTCCCTTGAGGGGGGTGCCGTTGCTAAAGGTACTCTGCATATTTAACACTTGCTCGGCATTGGCAAGTCGATCGAGGGCGTAGTTGGTCTCAACCATATGGGCCGATGCTTTGTTGGTGACTGTAAGCAGCATCCCAAACACTAGGAACGGTGTCAGTTTTTGAAGAGTCATCGCACAAATCCCTTAGAACATCATCATGCTAACCCCTATGGCCCAAAATGCGATCGCATATTAAGCCATGATCACACTTCAAGCGACCTATAAAAAAACTATGGTCGAATTAAGCGTCGTTCCATACTGCGTCGATGCAGCGCTATGGCCTGGGCGCGTTTAACCGGTAGATAGGTCAGCATCGTGCCAATCCCGATAGCATTGGCAATCAGACTAAAGATCATCCAAGGGGTGCTGAGCGCAAATCCATGGATTAGCCCTAGCAAAATCCCTAGCAAGCCCGTGCCCAGGGATAGACCAATCGCAATGGCCGGTTTAAAGCCACGCCGCCAGAACCCCTCAATCGTGAAGCCATTTAGAATTCCCAGTAATGTGCCGCTGAAAATGCTCAGGCCAATGGTAATCACCGCAGTCGCGCTGTCGGTGGCCCTGACATTGAGTAATAAATACAGGGGTCCCATCAAAGCAACGGCAATGGCCCCCACAAACATGATGACCCGAGCCGCTGGAGAATTCAGTTTGGCCTCATGCAGTAACCAGCCCGCCATCTGTAAACCTAGACCGTTGCCAAACAGGGCCAATAGGAACAACGCATGGTAGATAGCTGGGGTGAGAAGGGTGTACTCCGGCGTCAGGGCAGATAATGCCCGAACTGTTATCCAGCAAACGCCAAATAAAACCAGGAGAAGGCCATAGGGAGTGCTGGGATAATACTGCAGGGGGCTGGGGGCCGTCTGTACTGTTAAGTTTAAGGATTTGACGGATTGCTGAGCATTGCTGTTAAACAGCAACGTGCGCTGGTAAGTCTTGCCAGTCATGAGCTGGCTGGTATCGATGTGCAGCTGAGTGGTCACATCGTTCCCCTGCAACTTAACGGGGGAGAAATCGATCCAACGATGATGGCCGTCGATGGGTTCAGGATCGCTATCGTGGGCAGCCACCTGCCAAGTGCCGGTCAATGTGGTTTCTGGAACGGCATTGGTGAGTTGGATATCGGTGGTGAGGGTCTCTCCGCGAGTGTGAGCAGTCAGGTCGATGGTGAGGGTACTAAAGCTAGTCTGGGGCTGTCGTAACCCATGGTCTGGCACTGCGTCCAGGGCGGCCATAGCATTGGCAAAGCGATGTTCCAGACGCGGATCGACCATTTTTTTAAGCCACTGGATCCACACAGAGCTGACATTGGCTTTTAACTGTTCAAAGTCTACTTGGTAGGTGACGTCTACTAATGTCCCCACCTGGTCGGCTGGGGTATTGGAGATGAGACACATCAGGGTCATGCCCAATCCATAGAGATCCGATGCTTCGGTGAGCTGTCGATTAAAGATTTGCTCCGGCGGCATAAACCCTAGGGTGCCTTTGACCACGCTGCTGACGCCCACCTCACCGTCGCCGATGCGAGCAAAGCCAAAGTCGACCAAATAAACATCCAGCGATTTGCTGACTAGAATGTTGGCGGGTTTAAAGTCCCGGTGGATAATCGGTGGAATCCGATTTTGCAAGTAAACCAGGATTTCTAAACATGCGATCGCAATCTCACGGATAGCATCAGGACTAAAGCTACGCGGCTTAGCCAGGCTTTCGGCGCGCTTATATTCCTGCACCATGCATACCCCGTCATCGGACCTAAAAACACCCAGATATCTAGGAATACCTGGGTGTTCTAGACTCTTTAATACCTGGGCCTCCTGACGTAGAGCCTCATAGCCTCCCCAATGGGACGAACCGGCAATTTGAAACTGTTTAATCACCACCCGTTGTCCCGTTTTGAGGTGAATCGCTAGATAGGTGATGCGTCCACCAGCCCGATTGGCACCTAGTTCAGACTTGACTTGAAAACCTTGTTCAGAAAAGTCAGGTAGGCCAAACTTCAGAGATGAATCCGTCGGGCTTGTCATATTGGCAGGGTTAAGGGCAGGGCATTTACTACTACATAGCGTGGAACACCATGCCAATCTGGCCAAAACACACGATCTTCAAC
>NZ_JADEXP010000355.1 GCF_015207065.1 Leptolyngbya cf. ectocarpi LEGE 11479
ACCAAGTCTGATGAAATTGGAGCATTCCCTCATGAAACGAGCTGTTTAACCGTCTTTTTCCTTGTCATTGAGCGAGACCATGCTAAACATGACCGCAAATCTGTGGCGAAAAATTCATGACACTAACGTCGGGGGCATACCCACCTGAGGCATCTCAGCCTTGGATATTTCATGGAGCCACTCTAGACCTAGATGAGTTTGCAGCTGCTGCACTAACGCCTTAAAGTCTATCGGCTTAGGTAAAAAGGCATGGGCTCCGGCGGCTAAGCTTTGATGGCGAGAAGCTTCAAGAACATTGGCACTAATCACAATAATCGGTATTGTTTCCAGCTCAGGGATGCGACGGAGCTGTTGGATAAACTCAATGCCGTTTAAGTGAGACATCACCAAGTCAGTAATCACTAGATCAGGCTGCTGAGCTTGAGCGATTTTCAATCCAGTGGTCCCGTTTTCAGCAATCTGGGTTCGAAACCCTATGGACGTCAAAAAATCGAACAGTAGTAACGAATCTTTTTGACTGTCATCAACCACCAAAATGCTAGGTGATTTTCCTTTGATGCCAACAATCGTTTTATCCGGAGCTTGCCCTGGCTTTGGTGGCTGAGGATCATAGTCTAGAACAGGCATTTCCACATCCATCCAAAACACGCTTCCTTCTCCTGGACAGCTGTTAACCTGCAGGTGGCTGTCCATTAGCCGCACAATTTTTTGGCTGATGGACAGCCCTAAACCAGTGCCTTCTAGCTGATGCTGGCTATTGACCACCTGTTCAAACGGCTGAAAGATTTCGTGTAGCTGATCTGAGGTCATGCCAATACCTGTATCTGCAACAGATATGCGCAGCCAGCAAGATAGCGCTTCGGGCCGTTCGGTCCTTTCCTCTGCCTGGCAGGTCACAAAAGAGCCCCGCTGCAATCGCTTGACACTGAGTGTAACCGCACCTTGATCGGTAAACTTGATGCCGTTACCCAGTAGATTAATTAAGACTTGACGAAATCGTTTGTCGTCAATCATCACCCTGTGGGGCAAAGATTGGTCAAAATCCAGATTAAACGTGAGTTTTTTGGAACGGGCACGAATCTCGCAAATTTCTGCAACACTTAGCAAAAAGGGTTCTAGATACGTTTCTTTTGGGAAGAGTTCAAGCTTTCGAGCTTCGATTTTAGCGAGATCTAAAACATCATTAATCAGTGTCAACAAATGGTTGCCGCATTGATAAATAATTGAAACCCTACTGTGTTCTTCATCGGAGAGGGTCCGTGAATTTTGTAAAATTTGGGCGTAGCCCAAAATGCCATTGAGCGGTGTGCGGAGTTCATGGCTCATGTTGGCCAAAAATTCGCTTTTGGCTTGATTAGCACTATCGGCAACCTGTTTTGCTTGAGCTAGCTCATAGGTGCGTTCTTGTACCTTTGTTTCTAGGGTGACTGCATAGTCCAAAAGTTGCTGGTTAGCGAATTCTAACTGCTGATTGGTGAGCTTTAATCGATGGTTTTTAAAGCAGCTAGTCGTTGCGATCGCGCTTGCCACCAACGCCGTCATCGGTGGCATCACTGGCAGTATCAGCCCCAGCAGAAAAATGCCGTAGCTTCCCACCAGCATCAGGGCGACCTCCAACCCAGTCACCGCTCCAGGGGTTAGAAACCATCGCCGCTGCCGATTTTCCTGGTGGTTGTAGGTTTCCAAACACCAAGTACCCAACGTCCCTAGTAAAGTCCAGACAACGATCCACATCCATTGGTATTCCCAGGTCCACCCCTTAAGCAGGGTGTGTCGACCAAGGGCACTATCTAGCAAATAGCTAGTAATATTGGCATGGACAAAGACCCCTGGCATGGGTTCCTCTTGACGGGTAAGACCACCACTGTAGGGGGTGGCGAAAAAATCCTTAGCACTAACGGCAATCGAACCAATATAGACAATGCGATCGCGCATCAAATCAGCCGACATATTCCCAGCTAGTACATCACTCAGCGAAATTTGCTGAAACCGGTTATTGGGACCGTGCCAGTTCATCAATATTTGATAACCGCCTAGATCCTCACGAGAGTAGCCAGCCGCTCGCCGTACCATCGGTGAAAAGTTAGTCTGGTTCAATCGAAACTTCTGTTGCTCAGGGTTCACCGATTCAAGGGCAATATTATCTTTTGCTAAATAATCAAGGGCGATCTGGGTACCCAACCCCGTCTTAATGACAGACGTTTTTTTGTCTTCAGCAACAACTAAAATACGTCGAATAGTTTGATCTTTATCGACGACAAAATCTGACATGGCAACTTGATCGGACGCTGCTAATACTGGCGGTGGTGCTACCTGAGTCCCAGAAATTTTTTCAACACCGATAAGCTGAGGAGTCGTCTTAAAAACATCAAGTAGTTTTTGATGCCCCGGCTCTTCTGGCAAATCTCGATAGAGATCTAATCCAATCACCCGAGGCTGCTGCGCTCGAATATTAATTAGTGCCTGAGCCAAGATCTCATCAGTTATGGGCCAGTTACCCAACCGTTGAATATCCGGTTCGTCTACAGTAACAACAACAATTCGATCATCTACAGAGGCTAGAGGCCTACGACGAAAAAATTCATCTCGGATCGCCCACTCCCATAAATTAAATACCCCAACAGCATTAGCGACAATAACTGTCACGGCCACACTAGGAACTATGGGCCAAGCAGGTTTAGTCTGTTGGATAAACTGTCTCAGAGCCGCTAAAAACACGTATTGGCAACACTATTTGGAAAACGGAGTTCCAAGCATAAGCTATTTTCCTTTAACTTCAGTGATTTTTAGTAAAATCAGCAGATAGGCCCCAAATCTTTGGCTACAGCTCGTCCTACTTTACAAGGAGTCCCCCCCTTGTCACTGTATTGTTCCCAGAAAAGAACGCTGCACCAGCGACTCTAACCCTACAGATGTTAGGAACTCCGACCAACTGGCCGCAGTATCACCGTAAATCTGAGGCTCTGACTGAACAGTAGCCAACTGCTCCGCAGCATCATACCAAATACCAGACTGGGCCATCACTTCAGCTGTTACCTGTCGATCTGGGTTATCCATGGCCTCAGCCATAGCTGCAGTGGGCTCAACTCGCTTAATCCAAGCCTCCACATAGGGACTGCCCGGTGTCAGATAGGTGTCGGTTTGCAGCGTCACATACCAATGGTAATATTCGCCAATGGCAAGTGCTGGTCCCTGCTCCGGTAAACTAATCGCCAAAATTCCACCCGCTCCATCCAGGGGGACAACCTGTTGATAAATCACCGATTGGGCTTCATCTTTAAGACTAAAGATCGCCGCTTGAGCACTGGTCTTGGGCAGATAGGCCATCATGGTGGGACGAGCCAAAACGGTTAAGCCATAGTAGCTTGGCGGGGTTACCGCCAGCATCGCAGGGGTATGCTCAGACAGTACGCTGATGTCGGCCTCAGCCCCGGCAGTCTCGGCCCTGGCAGTCACAGCACCGGGACTGCGGGATGCCCCGCTCGCAGTGCGTAGGGGAGTGGAGTTGTCTGGGGGCGGAATAAAGTCAGCATCACGGCTGGCACCACTAGCCGTATAACCCGGCGCACTATTCTCAGGCGGTGGCGTAAAGCCAATTCGAGATGCACCGCTGGCCGTCTGCTGCGGACTAGCATTATCCGGTGGGGGAATAAACTGCAGGCCTCTACGGGACGCACCTCCAACGGAGTGCCCAGGAGCCGTATTATCTTCGGGAGGGATAAACGTAACGGCCAAGGCTGGTAAGGCCGCTAGCCATATCCCCAAAACTATCGGCAACAGCCCGACAACATTAGTCAATACGCCATAGTTCATAACAGGTACCGCCTTCAACCGCAGGCAAGCACTTGCAGGATAGACTACCGTATATCGGCTACGGCAGACGTCATCCATAGAGGGATCTCTAGTACCTTACCTTTGACTTCGTTAATCTTGTAACAGTCTTTGATAACGATAGACAACACCAGAGATGCCCTGATTGTTGGCTTTCATCTGCGATTTTCAGTCTTGCCCATAGTCATCCTAACTATGAGAAGAGCTGCACCCTGTGATTTCATCATATCTCTTTATCAATTTTAATCAAGCGAAGGAATGATTGCCTGCCATCTCATCCTATTTAGAGCTTTAGAGCCAGTTCCCGATCAAAACATAGGCGGCCCAAAAGAATGGATCGGCAAACTCTTGCGTGTGCAAAAGCTCTAACTGGGCCTGGCGCAGGGCTTCTGCTTTGGTCATTTGGACCTGTTCCAAATTTTTATAGACCTCGATCATCAGCTGCTTAGCAACGTCATCCTTGACTGACCACAGCGTGGCCAAGGTGGAGCGCGCCCCTGAACGGACGGCCAGTCCGGCTAATCCCAAAGTGGCTTGATCGTCCCCCGTTGCTGTTTCGCACGCACTTAAGGTCAACAGATCGATCACCTGACTGCGGTCGATATCCCGACGCTGTAGCAGTTCTGAGAGCTCGTTAATATTAATGGCTCCGTCCCAGGCAAGAAAAAAGGTCTGGCTAAAATCAGAACTAAATTGGCCATGGCTGGCTAGATGCAACACATTGATTTGAGGATCATCTAACCCTTTTCGCAAGGCCTGGCGAGTAAACTGCTGGTCTAGCAGCTGAGATGAAGGCAACAGATTGCTAATGTTGAGTACTTCTTCTTTGACCGCAGGCAGGGCACTAAAGCGACCACGAGCTTGACTAACACCGGCCACAAGGGCCTTTGTCTGTTGATCGCTGGAGGTGTTGGCAGGCAATAGCTGTAGTCCAGGCGATAGGGCAACCGCGTATTTTTCGATTAAATACTGCTTACCATCATGGAGAGCGGCCATGGGTAAATTGCGCAAAAACCCATCTAGTACAAAGACCAGGGGCTGGTCAGGGGTTAGCATACCTTTGTTCTCGGCAGGGCGAATCAACCAGTCATAGATGGTTTGAGCGTAGGCTAGCTGGTCTCGACGATCGGTCGACGGATGTAAGCTTTCTAAAAATAAGCGCAGCGTCGTGTCGAGGGTTGTAGGATCTACCGGAGTGGAATAGGTTTGTAGCGGCTGACCGGGTTGAGAGTAAATTACCGCCAAACGGTCTTCTAAAAGAATCGAATAGATGACCGTTGCCTTAGTATCAATCTGGTCAATTGAGTTGCTTTGTATATCTAGACAAGCTTCTCGAAAAAAGTTGTCTAGTTCGGCTGTTTGCAGTCCCTCTAGTACCTGACGAGCGGCTTCTAGGGACTCGGGGCTGCCCTCGGCCAGCAGCAGGGCAGCCAGTTCTCGGTAAACCGGTTCTACCTGTTCTCGGTAGGAAAACTGAATATCCTGATTAATCGCAACCAGGTCACCCCGTAATGACTGCAGGGCGTCTACGGCCCTGGTATAGGCGGCGATAGCCAATGTCGGCTGCTGTTTTGCTAAGAGCTGCCCTAGCTGCCAGGCTGATTGGGAAATAATGTCATCTGATTGGATCGCCTCAGCTAGGGTTAAGGACTGTTGAGTCAGAGTTAGGGCCTCGGCTGGCTGCTGATTTTGCCGATAGAGCTGGCTCAGTTGATAGAGGCAGTAGGCCTCGGCTCGCTGATCCTGTAGTTGTTTAGCGGCTTGTACCCCATGGACCAATAGCTGACTGAGTTGGGCCGTCGACAGTGGCTGCTGAGGGCGAGGCAGTTGGGAGAGACTATGGGCCAGGTTAATGGTGCCGTAAATAGTTGTACGGCTAGGGGGCAGCGTCGTCAGCTGCTGTTGAATAGGCCCGACGAGCGAGGCAATGGATTGGATGTCATTGGTGTCATTGATAGCGACATAGATAGCCAGCTGTTCCAAACGAGCCTGCAGCTGATCAAGGGTTGTGAGGGCTGCCTCTTCAGCCGATTGAAAGTAGGCCAGAGCCTTGTCAGGGGACGCTAGCTTAGCTGCTAGCTTACCAATGCTTAAAAAACTCGAGCTGAGCTCGGGCTGGGCATTTAAATGACGAGCGATTTCAAGGCTTTGGGCGAGGGTATTGTAACTGTCCTGGGGGGTCCCAATCAGCTGTAGCGTTTGTCCTAAACTCCGCAGGGCCGTAATCTTAAGCGGGCTGTCGGGCAGTGTGGCCAGCCGCTGGGTGACCGTTGTTAGCTGCTGCTTTGCCCGCCGGTAAAATCCGAGGCTCTGCAGGGCCTGGGCTTGATTAATTTGAGCACCTAAGACTCCAGCGGTGTCATTTGCCTGTTGATAGTAGATTTCGGCCTGCTGCCATAGGTCTAGAGCTGTGGCAGCCTGTCCTCTGTGATGGAGGAGTAAACTGGCCTGGGTATTGAGGGTTTGAGCCCAAAGGATCGGGTCGGCAGCGGCAGTATTTTCTAGTAGTGTGCGACTTTGCTCAACGGCCTGGCTTGCCTGAGACCAGTGGTTTAGGGCTTGTTGAGCAGAGGCGATTCCATTCCAGCTCATGACCTGACGGGGCAGATCGCCTTGCGCAGCAGCCTGTTGAACTGTCCGCTGCCACTGCTCAATGGCAGCGGCAAACTGTCCGGCATGGTAGTGGCTCCGTCCGGCGGCTAGGGGGTCAACGGCTGAGCTGGACGGAGCCACAG
>NZ_JADEXP010000356.1 GCF_015207065.1 Leptolyngbya cf. ectocarpi LEGE 11479
GACTTATGCTGGCTGTTGTCACATCAGCTTAATCACGCACGGTCAACTCCAAAAAAACGAAACTTTATCCATGCAAGGTTTGACTATCGACGTTATCCCCCCAGCATTGGCTATCAAAGAAAACTATTTCTTGAGCAAATAATAGATAAGCCAAGGTTTCGCTCGGGCCAAGTTAACCCAGCTTTATACCGTCTGGAATTGAGGTTGGCACAAGCAATCTTAAGTCCCTTTGGATATGGTGAAATCTGTTTTCGAGATTTTGAAGCTATTTTAGCCCATACATTACTGCTTAAACCTTCTATGGATCATCTGGAGACGTGGCCTAATATTTATATGCCAGGACAAACCTATATCAAACTTGATTGGAATGGTCATAATTTACTACCCATCTGTGACGCTATTTTTTCGAATCAAATTGATGTACAAGGCATCCAGAAAAATGCATATTATCTCTATCAAAAAAGTCTCAGTAAAATTGATGCAAAAATCGAAGAGATTCTTGATGAATTCTACTGCTGAAAGATTTTTTAATGGGGGAAGCGCAATACTCGCTCTACGCCTAAGTAGATAGCCTAAAGTAAACGTTCCTAATACTGCTGGTTTTCTCCAACGGAGAAAACCAGGATTGATGAATAGTTTTTTCCATCAACTTATTACGCCATTGCTGATCTAAGGAATGGTCTGATCTGCAGCTATTACTATTTGCCGGTCTCGTACAGGTAAGACCATACCAAGGATCAGCAACGCCTATTAATTGGCAGCAATCCGTTTGGTCAAAATAGCTATGACCTCATTGGCGCGTCCGGTAGAGATGGGTTTACTCCAGTCGTTGGGCTCAGCGTAGTGTTTGCTGTGCAGGTCTTTGATGGTGAGTCGCACCCCGGTGAGACTGCCAAATACCAGGTGCCGGACGGTTTCATATTCATGCTCGGGTAGGGGATCAGTGCCGAGTGCGGACGCAACTGCGCCCTGGGTAATATCGACAAACATAAGCTTTGGTCTCCAGACGTTTAGGAAGAAACCAAAGCTCAAGACCTAGCTACCCCGAGAATGTGTGCAAACCGGGGTAGCAATAGGATAAAGTATCCCAAGCCTCGGACTGCCTGTATCAGTCGGGGGTGAGCTGGCGGTTCGGTGTTGACGCACCTGCCGCCAGTGCTAAATATTGAGCTTTGTGGTCATGCCCAACAAGGGCGTGAGAACTACGGTACCGCTAAGACATTTCTCACGTCAAGCCAAAAATATTGCGGTTAATTACAAATCCAGCGAACTTCGTACTCCACGTCCACCCTGATTGAACACATGGGTATAGATCATGGCGATCTTCCCATTCTTATGGCCTAATAGCTCTGATACGGTTGAGCACGTAAAAACCACTGGCAAGTGTTGGGGATGCTTAGCTCACTCAATGTTATCTATAATTTGACAGATAACGCCCTGTTTCCTCGGAGTTATGCGTCAAAAGTTGCCTGTAAGTTGTGTAAATAAGGGTGTTATTACCTAAAAGTGACGGATAAGATTCGAAAATATAGATCTTATCCGTCAGATCTGATTCTGTGCCCAGATGATGTGAAGTGACTGTCTTCTTTATTGATAACTACGAGTGGTATTTGCTACGTGTGCTCGTTTTTGAGATCATAGTTTAACGCTCATCTCAGCAAAATCGGAGATAATGTCTGATGTATTGCTAGAGACAGTCTCATTTCCCAAATCATTAAACTCGACGAATATGGAAATTAAACGGGTTACCTTAAATAATATTGGGCCATTTGATACTCTCGAAATTTCCATAGCCCCCACTGAAAAGAACCTAAGCAATATTACGGTTTTCGTTGGCAATAATGGTGCTGGAAAAACCTCTGTGCTTCAAGCCTTAGCAACTTCTCTCAGTTGGATTGTTGCACGTTTACGTACGGAAAAAGGGAATGGAAACATCATTCCTGAAGATGCTATTCTAAATTCTGCTAATACGGCAAAAGTTGAAATAGCACTCTGTGATTCTTTTGAGTTATCGTCACAATCTAAACAAAGCGACCCCAGAAATCAGTTCAAATGGAGTATTACGAAAACTCGGAAAGGACGTAAGGCAAAATTTACTAGCGACCTTCAGGATTGTACTCGCCTCGCGAATCATTATCGGAGTTTACTAAGTGATAATGGTCAAGCCAGCCTACCTTTAATTGCGTTTTACCCTACTGAGCGTGTTGTGCTAGATATTCCTCTCAAGATTAGAGCCAAGCATACCTTCTTACAATTAGATGGCTATGATAATGCTCTTAGTCAGGGTGTAGACTTTCGTCGTTTTTTTGAGTGGTTTCGAGAGCGAGAAGATACTGAAAATGAGTCTGGTATTCCTGAAGATTGGCTGAACCAACTGAAACCGATAATCGGGAATGATCAAGACGTATGGCAACGTCTGAATGAACTCAATGCTTCAGCGAAAGATCGGCAACTAACAGCAGTTCGCACTGCCATAGGCCAATTTATGCCGCATATGGATAACCTTAGAGTCCGACGTAAGCCTCGACTCCACATGGCAATCGACAAGAATAGTGAGACGTTAAATGTAGCCCAACTCTCCCAGGGTGAAAAGTCTTTGATGGCTCTAGTAGGTGATATTGCGCGTCGTCTAGCGATGCTGAACCCATCTCTAGAGAATCCTCTAACAGGCGATGGAATAATCCTGATTGATGAAGTTGATCTTCATCTTCATCCTTCGTGGCAACGTAGCTTATGTGATCGCTTAATTGAAACTTTTCCAAATTGTCAATTTGTGTTGACTACATATTCACCCTTGGTAATTAGCGACTGTAAAGATGTTTTAGCTTACACCTTAACTGATGGTGAACTTCAGGAACTGCCATCTCAATATGGTCAAGATGCTAACACCGTTTTGTTAGATGTTATGGATACTAGTATCCGTAATGAGAAAGTTGATGCTGAACTCAATGATTTATTAGATGCTATACAAGATGCAAATCTAAGCCAAGCTAAACGACTCCTGTCAGAACTAACTGCTGAACTGCCAGCTAACCACCTGGAATTAGTCAAAGCCAAACTATTAATCTATAAACAAGAATTGCGTCATGCGAATGATAAGTAAAGGAGTTGAGCCTACTAGCTTAACAACTTGGAAACAGAAAAATCCTCACGGAAATTATAATCAGCTACCTGACAATATTCGCCGTGACATTCGAGACCAAGCTCTAAAAGAACAATTCTATCTTTGCGCTTATTGCTGCCAACGAATTGTTGATATCGATGCTTGCCATAATGAACATTTGGAAGCACAAAGCCTAAATTACCTAAGAAGTCTCGATTTTGCAAATATTGTTGCTAGCTGCAATACACGCAATCAATGTGGAATTGCGCATAAATCACAACCACTACCCCTCACCCCATTGATGAAAGAATGTGAAATTGAATTGAAGTTTAAAATTAGTGGCCGGGTAGAAGGCTTGACTGAACAAGCACGTATGATGATTCAAGTCTTAAACCTAGGAAATCACGAAAAAAATAACCGTTCCTTTATTCAAAAACGCAAGCAACTATCTGATGCATTATTATGGAAAAGTGGTGTAAATCCTGGTGAAGAATTAGAAAATGAAGAACTACTGGAACTTTTGATCGCTGAATTGGCGGAGCCTGAGCAGGGAAAATTGGAACCCTTTGCTCCAGTAGTCATCAATATTTTGAAGGGCTGGTTGCAGGTGCATGCTTCTAATAGCAGGGTACATAACAATTCTGGTGCAGCAGACTAATTGCAACGGCTAAATTGGCATAAAATTTACTAGCAGCCGCTGACCAGAAACATTAGCTAGATTGTTCTTCGAGGTTGTCGATGAGTGTGGGGGTATTGGCCCCTAGATAGCTCTCCGCAATCGTTGGGTCATTTTGTAGCTCTCTCGCTGTACCTGAGCGCACAATCTTTCCTATTTCTAACAGGTAGGCTCTATCTGCGATCGCAAGCACCAAACTAGCCATCTGGTCCACCAGTAAAATTGTCAGCCCCTCATCTCGCAGCTCGGCCAGTGTGGCATAAAGACCCTCTACCAGCTGTGGTGCAAGACCTAGAGAGGGCTCATCTAGCAGCAGCAGCTGAGGACGTGCCATCAGTCCGCGTGCGATCGCAAGCATCTGCTGCTCACCACCCGAGAGTAACCCTGCCTTTTGCCCCTGTCGCTCCCGCAGGCGAGGAAATCGTTCTAACATCTGTTCTATATCGCGGCTAATGCCATCATCTCGCCGATGAAACGCCCCCAGCCGCAGGTTGTCCACAACCGTTAAATCTTTAAACACCTGCCGTCCTTCAGGCACTAGGACTACGCCTTTGTGGGCCATCTGATGGGCCGAGGCAGAGAGAGCCTGTCCTGCTAGGTCGATCTGACCTGACCAGGGCGGCAGCAAGTTGACCACACTTTTTAGCAACGTGCTCTTGCCTGCGCCGTTAGCGCCCACGATCGCCACCAGTTCTCCCGGATATACCGCCAGCGACACATCGGTCAGTACCTGTAGCCTGCCATAGCCTCCGGTAAGATTCGTCACACTGAGCAACGGTGTCGCCCCACCGGGTCGCTCCTCAACGCGTCTGGAGGATGCAGTCGTAGAGGTTTCTGTACCCAAGTAAGCCGCCAAGACTCGTGGGTCTTGCTGGACCTCAGCCGGTGTCCCCCAGGCAATTGCCCGACCGCTTTCCATCACCAAAACCCGGTCCGAAATGCCCATTACCAGGTCCATGTCATGCTCAATCAAGATCACCTTGATGCCGCTGCTGGCAATGCGTCGAACCAGCTGGGCTAATGCCGCCTTGCTGTCGTTGCTAAGCCCTGCAGCGGGCTCATCTAGCAGGAGCACCTGGGGGTTAGCGATCAGCGCTCGGGCTAATTCCACCAGACGGCGATCGCCAAAGGACAGGGCGGCAGCAGACTGGTGAATATCGCCCTGATAGCCCACAAAGGAGAGCAGCTCCAAAAGTGACGTTTGAGCGCAGCGTCGGTTTAATCCTAAAAGGGCTAGGGGGACTGGCCCTAGCCGTGGTCCCGCCGCCGCCGTGCGGAGATTTTCTACGACAGATAGCGAGTCGAATAGTCGCGTCGCCTGAAAGGTGCGGCTGACGCCCAGTACTGCAATTTGCCGACTGCTGAGGCGGGTGAGATCAGTCGTTCCGAGCTGAATACGGCCAGATGCGGCCCTGTAAAAGCCGCTGATCAGGTTTAGCAGCGTGGTTTTTCCAGCACCGTTGGGACCAATCACCGCTGTGACGGTACCGGGCTGTGCCGTCAGGCTGACGTTGTCCACCGCTCGGATGCCGCCAAACTGAATGCTGACGCCCTCGACCATCAGCGCATGATGCTGTGATTGCACGGGCAACGGCGGCGTAGCGGGTGGCTTCGCTAGGGGGTATACCGGCTGAGGTTGGTTAAATCGGCGAAAAGCGCTCATGATGCCGTTGGGAGCTAGCCGCAGCGTCAACAGCAGCAGCAGCCCAAAGACCAACAGCTGATATTCGGCAAAGTCGCTGAGCAGCTCTGGCAAGATCACCAGCACCAGCGCCCCCAGCACAGCCCCTTCTGCTGCGCCTAAACCGCCTAAAATCACCGCCAGTAGAAACAAAATCGAGCGATGAAAGGTGAAGCTGTCGGGGCTGACAAAGCCGACAATTGGTGCAAAGAAGACACCCGCGATACCTGTGAAGGCGGCTGAGAGGGCAAACGCGACTACCCTCACGTACAGCGGGTTTAAGCCTAAGGCCGCAGCTGCGATCGCATCGTCTCGCACCGCTCGGATGGCTTGTCCCCAGGGATGGCGCTTGAGCTGGGCAAACATCAGGGTGGCCAGACCAGCCAGACCAATCACCAGCAGCACCGCGCTCTGTAGTGAAGGCTCTAAACCCAGCACTGCGGGTTTGGGCATCCCTGTGAGACCGCCAAACCCACCGGTCAGATCCACCCACTCAATCAAAATTCGCTCGACGATGATACCAAACGCGATGGTCACCATGGCCAGATAAGGGCCGCTCACCCGTAAGGCTGGCAGTGCCAGGACCAGCCCTGTCCCGGCTGTGGTCACCGCTGCCATGGCCAACGCGGGCCAAAACGACCACTCGGCGTTGAGCATCAGCAGACTGCCGGTATAGGTACCAATGGCAAAAAATCCGGCGTGGCCGATGGAAACCTGCCCCGACAGTCCCACCAAAATGTTAAGACCCACCGAGACTAGGGTGGTTACACCGATCATCCCTAGCACAAACAGATAGTAGGTATTGGGGGCTAGCAGCGTGGCTGCGATCGCGACTCCAAATATCGCAATGCCAATGGCAAGTCTCACCATCGCTACACCTTCTCAGTCTGGGCGCGACCAAACAGCCCGTTTGGTCGCAGCGCCAGCACCCCGATGACAACGGCAAAGCCAACAATCTCTCGGTAGCTGCCGCCCAAAAGCCCCGCCGCTAGCGACTCAACCACACCGTAGCCC
>NZ_JADEXP010000357.1 GCF_015207065.1 Leptolyngbya cf. ectocarpi LEGE 11479
ATCTAGTTCTGCTTCCTGACGAAGACTTAGGGGCCGGTATTCAAGCATTATCCAATGCAACTGGTATTCAAGGCGTGGCCAGGGCCGCTGACTTTGAAGATCATGCCTTTACCACAGCCGAATTAGATAGCCCCAACGCGTCAGTTTTTGACAACCTGGGGGTGGCCGTGGTCCCCCTAGATCCAGATCAGGCCCAGTCCGTACGGGTCAGTGCTGCCGCTAACCCCAACGTACTCGCCATTCAGCCAGAGCGGGTGGTGTATGCTCTGGGTGGACTGTCCGCCGACTATCTGCGGGGCTACCGTGACGCGGCCACTCACCTGTGCGACCAGGTAGAGCCCCAGCGCGGTCAGACAGCGGCCGGCAGCCAGAAAATGGACGTTCCAGAGTTTAAGGACTGCAAAACAACCTGGGGGCTGCAGGCCACTAAAGTTGTAGATTCTTCCTACAGCGGTCTGGGCATTAAGGTGGCTGTATTAGACACTGGGATGGATCTAAATCACCCAGACTTTGCTGGTCGTGTAATTCGCAGCCGCTCGTTTATCAATGGAGAGACTGCCCAAGACGCCAACGGCCACGGCACCCACTGTATTGGGACAGCCTGTGGTTCAAAAGATGTCCTAGAACTGCCTCGTTACGGTGTGGCCTATAACGCTGAAATTTTTGCTGGAAAAGTTCTCAGCAATCGAGGCTCCGGCTCTGATAGCGGTATTTTAGCTGGCATCGAGTGGGCCGTTAATAACGGCTGTGCCATCATTTCCATGTCCCTGGGTGCCCCTACTCGTCCCGGTGATACCTTCTCACCCATCTACGAGCGAGTGGGGCAACGAGCCTTGAGACAGGGTTCTTTGATTATTGCCGCCGCCGGAAATGAAAGCCGTCGTGATACGGGTCGTATTAATCCAGTGGGCTATCCAGCTAATGCACCCTCACTGATGGCAGTGGCAGCGCTAGATAATCGGCTAGAACCCGCCGTCTTTTCTAATGGCAGCATCAATCTAGATGGTGGTCAGGTGGATATTGCTGGCCCCGGTGTGGATGTTCATTCCGCCTGGCCGATGCCCGACCGCTACAATACAATCAGCGGCACCAGTATGGCCACCCCCCACGTGTCGGGAATTGCGGCCCTCTATGCAGAAGCAACAGGGGCTCGGGGTATGGAACTCTGGGCCTGGCTGATGCGAGACGCGCAGCGATTGGGGCTACCTGGGACCGATGTTGGTATCGGTCTAGTCCAGGCACCTTTGTTGTAAGCGCTTACCTCTGTTACATTGGCGGAGCCGATGCTGATCTGTTTATATCAGCATCGGCATGAGGAATGATGAAACCCACCAGGCTCAAACGACTAAATCAATGGCTGATGGTTATCATGGTGACTGTCAGCCTAGTGAGCTGTTGGCCGAGTGGGTCAGACGCCATTAATGCAACCCCTGGAGGTGATATGGACAAGGTAAAGGTAACAATCTCCATTGACGATGCCCATGTTGAGCAAATAGATCAGGTGACCCAACAGCTTAAAGGAGCCGGTCTGGAAGTGGAGCAAACCCTATCTACCCTTGGTATTGTCACCGGTTCAGTGGAAACAGAGAAAATGTCCGCTCTATCTAAGGTGGCGGGTGTTGAATCTGTCGAGGCGGATAAAAGTTATCAACTGGCACCGCCTGATTCTGACGTGCAGTAGACATACAGTGTAGACATAAGCGCAAAGAGACCGTGCTATTTAAGGCCCAAGACTTTGCAATTCTTCTTGAAGTTGTTGTAGCTCTATCAGCATATTTTCCAGCAATGTTTGCTGTCCGGTCCGGTACTTCTGTGTGGATAGCGGGGCGATGGGCCTGTGGAGAATAGGCTGAGCTTTTTTTTGATACTCATCTAAGGCGACTGAGGCTGTTTTAGAAAAACGAGTAAGGTAGTCAGAGGCTATACTTACTGTATCATCACCAAGCTGTGGGGCTTGTTTGGGTAATGGCTGCCAGTTCACCCATAGATCAACGGGACGCGGCTGTTCAAAAATCTCACAGGCTTTATAGACCCAGGCCACGACGGCTCGTTGTTTTTGTTTCCACACAGGTTTAAATATCTTTTCTAACCAGCGAGTGCCTGTGTCAGTTTGAAAATCAGCGGCTAAGCTGGACTGATAGTGTTTTAACAAATTTTCTGGCTGCAGCCAGTCTTCTAACTCTGTCACACTTTGTCGAAATCCTGTTTGAATCAGCTGCTGAACTTGCTGCTGGATCAGGGTACGGCGGGAGGTGGGAGATTCTGTTAGGGTTTGTAGCTGCTGTTGCAGTATTTGCTGCAGCTGCTCTACCAGGGGAATTAAACGAGGCACCCGATAAAGCGCTAACTGGGGGAGACGCACTCGCGCTAGATCCTGTAAAGCTGTTTCTAGAGCCGGTAGCCCGGTGGCTGCAGCCATATTTCCTTTAAGGCGAGCCCGCAGAGCTGGCAGGGCATCGACGGCATAGAGATTATTCATACCATCGGGCAGGGTGGTGCGAAAGTCCTGGGCTAACACCTGCAGACGCTGCATTACCTGCTGGCGCTGCTCCGCTTCCATTAAATTGAGAAAATTGACAACAAACAATACGGTGGTGATGCCACGAGCCAGAAGCCAGTCCCACAGATGGTCTCGCTCGGTCAGGGTCATGAGCTTGCGACCGTCTAACAGCTGTATCACGACATCAGTTTCTAGCAGCTGGGTATACACTAACTGATTGTTGTTGGCTTGGTCGTCAGTCCCTGGTAGGTCCACCAGTTCCACCCCAGCCTGTAGTAAGGGATGGGGGCATTGCACCTCGGCAGCCATGATGTCTTGCGGTCGATCGAGAACAGCGTATTGCTGTAGCAGCTGAGTGCCCGGTTCTTCTAAAACAGTGCCGTCGCCTAGGGTAATGCGGCTGGTTAGCTGCGGTCCGTAGTTAATGGTGATCACAGTCCCGGTGGTGGGGACTAGGGCAATGGGTAACGTTTTCTTGCCTAGCAGCGCATTGAGCAGGGTGGATTTACCGTAGTTAAAGGGGCCAAAGACGCTGATGCGTAGGGTGGGATGGGAGAACAGGACACACTGGCGCAATAGCTTAGCCTTTAGTTCAGCCTGGTCGGGGTTGAGCAGTCCCACGGCTTTTAAGACTGGGTCTAGACTCGGGATAGATGGAGGCGTAGCGGTCATAGATTAGCGCGGGTTGCGATCGCGTTCTATAAACAGCTTGTAACCAACCCAGCCAATGGCAAACAAGATCAGGACACCTGCAAACCAGGAAGCTACTCGGATACCGATCATCACACCCACAACTAGCAAACCAAACTGCACAACTTTAGGCAGACGTCCAAACCAGCTACGGTTTGGACCTGCTTTATGTTTTTTATGTCTAGCCGTGGGCTGCGCCGGGTTCGACTGTTCTATTTCTGACTCCAGCTCCCGCATTCGCACCTTAACTTCTCGCTCTTTAAGCGCAGCTTCCCACCGTTGGAGTTCTTCTTCTTTAGACTGACGTTCAGGATTCATAGGCTTGATAAACTATCGAGGGCATTACCAATCTCTGGTGCGTAATGTCATAGACTTCACCTACAATTTTACGCATTTTTAATAGCAAGTGCCTTACCACACCGCTGCCATATCAAGTGAGAACCCAGGCAGGGTAGCCTCTCCTGAAAGTGTTACAGGATTTTCTAACAACTGAGAATCTATTTCAGGGCGATAGATCCATACTCGACGCTGTTTGCGATTGATTAACCACCCTAGTCTTACCCCACTTCCCATATACTCTTCCATTTTTGCCTGGGTCTCACGAAGCGTATCGGACGGAGACATCAACTCCAGCACAAAATCAGGAGCAATGGGGGGAAAGCGTTCTCTATCTGCAGGGGAAAGCGCCTCCCAACGTTCTTGTTTGACCCAGGCAATATCCGGAGAACGGTCACCCCCACCGGGTAATCTAAAACAGGTGGATGAGTCAAACAATACTCCTAACTTTGATTGCCGATTCCAGATGACAAAGTCTGCACCAATTTCAATATTTCGATTTCCCGTTTCACCGCCTGTGGGTGGCATCAGTAACAAATATCCTCCTGGCGTACGTTCAAATTTGACATCTGGATGGGCACGACACAGCTCATAAAATTGCTGGTCGCTTAATGTGGTGAGTGCGCCAAAATCTACCGTGAACGTCATAGCTAAAAGATAGAAGACTGAAGGGCAGAAAAATCTAATGCTCCAGATGTTCGTGATCTTAGCCTAATTTTTTGCTGTCTTGGTGATGGTTCAACCCTCAGCCACACCATTGCCACCTAAGGAGATGAGGGCGATAATGGGCGAGCAAAATCACCTGAACTAACCACTATGACCAGCAATCCACCTCAGTACAATGCCCAGTACAATGTCTACGGCCTCGGTAACGCTCTGGTGGATATTGAGTGTGCCCTGTCGGTCGATACTCTGGCCAGTATCGGTATGGATAAAGGGGTGATGACCCTGCTGGATGAAGCGGTTCAAAACCATGCCATTGCCCAGCTCAAGGACTATGCCACCAAACGCTCCTGTGGGGGCTCAGCCGCTAACACGCTGATTGCCATTAGCCAGCTAGGCGGTAAAACCTTCTATGGCTGCAAAGTTGCAGATGACGAGTACGGCAAGTTTTACACCCAGGACCTAGTGGACTGCGGAGTGGATACTAATCTGACCAGCCATGCTCCCGAATCAGGCATTACGGGCAAGTGTCTGGTGCTGGTTACCCCCGATGCGGATCGGACCATGGGTACTTTTCTAGGGATTTCATCCCAGCTCTCGGAGGCTGACCTCAACCCCGACGCCATTGCCGCTGCAGAATATACCTATTTAGAAGGGTTTCTAGTTAGTGGCGACGCCAGTAGGCAAGCGGCGATTAAAGCAGGAAAACTAGCTAAGGCCGCAGGCCGTAAGGTGGCCCTTTCCCTGTCGGACTACAATATGGTGAAGTTCTTTAAGTCGGGTTTGTTGGAGATGATTGGCGACGGTGTGGATATGCTGTTTGCCAATGAGTCCGAGGCCCTGCTGATGGCGGATACCGATGATATTGTCAAGGCCATTGACCATACCAAGACCTATGCCAAGGCCTTTGCCATTACTCGGGGTGCCCAGGGTTCTATCATCTTTGATGGCCAGCAGGTAACGGAAATAGCGCCCTACCCAGTAGAAGCGATTGATACCGTGGGGGCCGGTGATATGTATGCTGGGGCCGTGCTTTATGGCCTTACCCACGGGCTGAGCTTTGCCCAGGCGGGTGAGTTGGGGTCGATGGCTTCGGCCAAGCTGGTGACAGCCTACGGTGCGCGCATGGCCACCGATGAGCTGCAGGCGGTTTTGACTACAGTGGTCGGAAGATAGGGAAGTAATGCTGAATTAAGGCTGATGGGTGATACCCACTCTAGGAAGCATCAAGGCTTTCAGCGAGCCACAAAAGCTTATTTCAGTGCCATTCCTCTATAAACTGACTGCTGTACTGTCTCCTATGCTTTCTAGCTAGGTTAACTGGTCATGGCTAACAGTGTTCAAGCACATTGTAGCGGCTCTGTGTATTCCTTATCTGGGTGTCCTACCTGGAGAACATCCAGGGCAGACGACAGGAAAGCAATGGGCTGGGACAGTGAACCGGGTTCATGAATAACCAGGTCGCCGGATGCCAACCAGTTTTCGACTATGGGATAGTCGAAAACTTGCCCCTAGGTGAGGCTATCACCTGGTCAGAACTCGACATAGAGCTATTAGAAGTAATTGAAAAATAGCTCTATAAATATAATTTTTAAGCGTATATCTTATTTTAAGATATACTAGTTCTATTGAGATATAACCTATATTTTAAGTATATGGACGATCAAGATTTAGGACTGACACTAAAAGAGGAGGTTGCTCTCACAGCTTTATGCGAGAAACCTCGCTATGCGCTAGAAATTGTTAAGGCAATTGAAGGAGGTGGAGGGAAAAAAATTTCGCCTAATAACTTATATCCTATTCTAAAAAAACTAGAAAAACGTGGTTTTGTTTCTTCTTGTTGGGGAGATGAGGCTCCAGGTGAGTTAACAGGGGCACGTAGACGTTATTACAAGCTTGAAGGCACCGGTTACAAGGCGCTACAACAAAAGGCTGCAACCTTGAAAGCAATTGCAGCTTGGGAGCCCAAATTAGCTATGCAGCCTATGAGTGAAGGTTGCTATGTTTGAGAACTTAATTAAACTTTTTAGTTCAATTTTTCCTAATTCAGTATTGTCTTCTCTTGAGGAAGAGCTTGGATTCATGGAAGATTTATTTTCTCATCTGACGAACGGGGAAAATAAATTGATTGGTAGAATTACACTTGCTTGGTGGTTAACATGCTTATTCGCAAAAGGAATGAGCCTTTTCTTAAAGAATTGCCTGGATTGCTTATTATTGGCTAATCAATCTTTCAAATTCTGGGCTGGCTCTATTAGAACTGGAGGCAATCATATAATTC
>NZ_JADEXP010000358.1 GCF_015207065.1 Leptolyngbya cf. ectocarpi LEGE 11479
GCTGATAATCGCTAATACCATCTCAGTTAGCGTGGCTCGGGTCCGAGGATCGAGCCGCCCCATCATGCCACAGTCTAGTAGGGCCAGGCGGCCATCATTCAGGTAAAAAATATTGCCCGGATGGGGATCGGCGTGGAAAAAACCATCTATAAAATACTGTTGGAAAAAGGTTCGAAATAATAGCTGGCTGAGGGCATTGCGATCCACTAGCTGTCTGCCCATGGAGGCCGCTAAAATTGGCTGACCGTCTAACCACTGCATTACCAACACTTTGGGCTGAGTCAGAGGCCAAATAATTTCGGGAATTGTGAGCTGGTTAGGGGCAATCCAGGGGCTCTTGGCTAGGTTTTGACGCAGCTGGTCGGTATAGGTGGCCTCGGTGGTAAAGTCTAGTTCAGCTTTGAGGGCACTACTAAATTCGTCGGCCAGGGCGACTACGTTGTAACGTTGGCCAAACTGGGTGCTCGATACCAGTTTGGCAATGTCGCGAATCAGGGCCATATCCCGCCGTACTTGAACTTCAATGCCAGGTCGCTGAATTTTGAGGGCAACGGGTTGGCCATTTTTTAAGGTGGCGCGATGGACCTGGCCGATGGACCCGGATGCGATCGCACCATAGTCCACCGCTGCAAATACCTCCTCTGGATTTAGCTGCTGTCTCAAAAACGCCTGGATCGTCACCGCATCCACTGGTGGCACCGTCGACTGCAGAGCACTCAACGCATCAATATAGGCCGGTGGCAGTAAGTCTGGTCGCGTACTTAGCAACTGCCCAAACTTGATATATACCGGACCTAAATCCGTCAAAATATTGCGTAGAACAGCAGGCGGTGGAATATCGGGTTCTTCTGGAGCCTTACCTACCAGTAAACGCCGCATGTAGTCCCAACCGTGGCGTAAAAACACCTCTACAATTTCACCCTGACGGGAAATGAGATTTGGCGTTAGCATGCAGCCCTTAGGTAAAGTAGTGACGGTTTGATGCTAGCAGTTCCCATAACCCATGTGGCTACGTAATCTCATTCTCCTCTGCACAACGGCGTACCACTTTTGGTGCTGTCGCCAAGAAGACCAAACACCACCACCAGGGACGATCTATGACATTGGAGATTGCAAGCTTCATCTCTATCGCCGGGGGCGGCCCCATCCCAACCAACCCACCGTTATTTTGGACCACAGCCTGGGGGGCGTAGAAGGGTATCTGCTGATTGATGATATCGCCGAGTTTGCTGACGTGTGCATCTACGATCGAGCCGGCTATGGCTGGAGTTCCAATAGCCCTAACCCGCGCAATAGTGGCGAAATGATGCAGGAACTAGAAGCTCTATTACGCCAGGCAAATATTTCTCCCCCATACATTCTGGTGGGGGACTCCCTGGGCAGCTATACCATGCGTCTCTATGCCCACACCTACCCTGACCAGGTCGCAGGGCTGATTCTCACCGACGGTCTCCATGAAGATGGACTGGCCAGACTGCCCGCTAGCCTACAGCTGATGAAAGCCATCTTTACTGCCGGTTTTTTGATGTCTGTAGTGGGCTCATTCCTGGGCTTTATTCGGATTTTTCAGCAGTTAGGGCTGTTTCAAGTGCTCAGTCCCAGGCTCAGACAGTACAGTCAGACTCAGCTCGCCCCGGTTCTGCGTTCCTTTGTGCGGCCCAAGCACTGGTTCACCATGGCCCGTGAAATGTTTAGCCTCAACACCAGCCACGACCAGCTCAGCCAGGTAGAAAGTTTGGGATCTCTGCCAGTAATCAATATCAAGGCCAGCCACTTTTTTACCCCGACACCGCTACTCAAACCCCTGCCGTTAGAAGCAACCGATGAGCTTTGGACCAAAATGCACCGTGCTCTGATGCGGCTATCCACCCAAAGTCTGAGTCTGCCAGCCCAGGGTAGCCATTTTGTCTGGGTCGATCAGCCTGAGGCCATGCTCGAAGCCATTGACCGGATGCTGCTCAAATGTTCGCGGGGGCGCTAGCGGATCGTTTCAAGCCTTGTTACACCTTCATAACCAAATCGGGACCAAGCGGCAATGGGCACTTTACAATGGGTAGCATCATTACCTATCGCAACCGCCTCTGATGACTACCCAGCCTGATCGAGTTTTGATTTTTGACACCACCCTGCGGGATGGGGAGCAGTCGCCCGGTGCGACCATGAATGTCGAAGAAAAGCTAGCGGTGGCTCGTCAACTGGCCAGGCTAGGTGTGGATATTATCGAAGCCGGGTTCCCCTACGCTAGCCCTGGCGACTTTGAAGCGGTGCAACGAATTGCCAAAGAGGTGGGTACAGCTGACGGGCCAACGATTTGCGGGCTCGCCCGAGCCACTCAAAAAGATATCGAAGCTGCTGCTCGGGCCATTGCCCCCGCCGCTAGCGGTCGGATTCATACCTTCCTGGCCACTTCCGATATCCACATGAAGTATAAGCTCAAGAAATCGCGGGACGAGGTACTGGCGATTACGGGCGAGATGGTGCGCTTTGCCAAGGGCTTTACTGACGATGTGGAGTTTTCGCCAGAAGATGCAGGCCGTTCGGAGCCTGAATTTTTATATCAGGTGCTGGAGGTTGCGATCGCAGCCGGGGCCACCACCATTAATATCCCTGACACCGTCGGCTACCTCACCCCCAGCGAGTTTGGCGGACTGATCAAGGGAATCGCCGACAATGTGCCCAATGTGGACCAGGCCGTGATTTCAGTCCACGGCCACAACGATTTGGGCTTAGCCGTTGCTAACTTTCTAGAAGCGGTTAAAAACGGCGCTCGGCAGCTGGAGTGCACCATCAACGGCATCGGCGAGCGGGCTGGAAACGCTGCCCTCGAAGAGCTAGTCATGGCCATGCACGTGCGTCGTCAGTACTTTAATCCCTTCTTTGGGCGTCCGGCGGACTCTGAAACCCCGCTGACCAACATCAACACCACAGAAATCTACAAGACCTCACGGCTAATCTCCAGCGTCACTGGCATGCTGGTGCAGCCCAATAAGGCCATCGTCGGGGCCAATGCCTTTGCCCATGAGTCCGGCATCCACCAGGATGGCGTCCTCAAAAACAAGCTCACCTACGAGATTATGGACGCCCAGACCATTGGTCTCAATGACAATCTGATCGTTTTGGGTAAGCTATCAGGCCGCAATGCGTTTCGCAGTCGTCTGCAGGAACTGGGTTACGAGCTATCGGACCAGGACTTGAATAAGGCATTTTTGCGGTTTAAAGACCTGGCTGATAAAAAGAAAGAGATTAGCGATCGCGACCTAGAAGCCATCGTCAACGACGAAACCCAACAGGTTGCAGAGCACTTCCGACTAGAGCTGGTACAGGTCTCCTGCGGCAGCAGCGCTAGACCCACCGCCACCATCGCCATCCGCACCCCCAACGGAGAAGAACTGATGGATGCCGCCATCGGCACAGGGCCTGTAGACGCCGTTTACAAAGCCATCAACCGTGTCGTTGATATCCCTAACGATCTGATTGAATACTCGGTCCAGTCAGTTACAGCTGGTATTGATGCCATCGGCGAAGTTACCATTCGTCTACGCCACGACCAGCGGATTTATTCAGGACATGCAGCCAATACAGACATCGTTGTTGCGTCAGCAAATGCCTACATGCAGGCCCTCAATCGGCTGTATGGCTCCACTCAGATAGAAGGGACAGCCTTACATCCTCAGAGAATGGCAGTTCCTGCAGGAACTGGCGTTTAGCCGTAGCCCAGAAGCCGATCTGAAATCAGTTAATCAACGTCATTAGATGAACAATCCTAGGGGATACTATCTCCTAGGATTGATTCTTACGGGCAGCTTGTTCTACTCTGGTTGCCGAGGCACACACAATAGACAGGAAGAAGTACATGGCGAATCAAGTCTCTAGAATCATCTACACCCTGACGGATGAAGCTCCTGCCTTGGCAACCTACTCTTTTCTACCTATTGTCAACGTATTTACAAGGGCTGCTGACGTCACGGTAGAAACCAAAGATATCTCCTTGGCAGGACGAATTCTTGCTAATTTTTCAGATTTTCTGACAGCAGAGCAGCGGGTGCCGGATGCTTTGACTCAGCTGGGCGAACTGGCAAAAACACCCGCAGCCAATATCATTAAGCTGCCTAATATCAGCGCGTCCGTACCGCAGCTGCTGGCGGCTATCAAAGAACTTCAGGAGAAAGGCTATGGGGTGCCTGACTATCCAGCCAATCCCAAAAACGAGGCTGAGGCCGCTATTAAAGCCCGATATGCCAAGGTGCTAGGAAGTGCCGTCAATCCCGTTTTGCGAGAAGGTAACTCCGATCGACGGGTGGCTGCAGCCGTAAAACAATATGCCCAGAAAAATCCCCACAGAGTAGGGGAGTGGACAGCCGATTCTAAGTCCCATGTTGCCCATATGGACAGCGGAGATTTCTACGGCAGTGAGAAATCTGTTGTCATCCAAAATGCTGGCAACGTCAAGATTGAGCTAGTGACAACAGATGGCTCAATCAAGATCTTAAAAGAAAAAACAGCGGTGCTCGCGGGAGAGGTGCTTGATGCCGCTGTTATGAGAGTCAAAGCACTGCGTGATTTTTATCAAAAAGAGATTAACGCGGCTAAAGAAGAAGACATTTTGCTTTCTCTGCATGTGAAAGCGACTATGATGAAAGTGTCGGACCCCATTTTGTTTGGGCATGCTGTCACTGTCTACTTTGAGGATGTCTTTGATAAGTATGCTGACACATTTGCAGAGCTAGGGGTTAACCCCAACAACGGTCTGGGGGATGTTTATGCCAAAATCCAGTCCCTACCCGACACCCAGCGAGAAGCTATCGAAGCTGATTTGCAGGCCACCTATGCTAAGCGACCAAAGCTGGCCATGGTCAACTCCGACAAAGGCATCACCAATCTCCATGTGCCCAGCGATGTCATTATTGACGCCTCCATGGCAGCCTCCATCCGTACCTCTGGCAAAATGTGGGGACCGGATGGGAATCCCCATGACACTAAGGCCATGATTCCTGATCGGTGCTACGCCACCATGTACCAGGAATGTATTAAATTCTGTCAGGAACATGGAGCCTTTGACGTGACCACTATGGGTAACGTTGCCAATGTGGGTCTGATGGCTCAAAAGGCTGAAGAGTATGGCTCCCACGACAAAACATTTGAGATTCCGGCCAGCGGCACCGTGCGTGTTGTGGATGATGCAGGACAAACCTTGATGGAACACAGGGTGGAGCAAGGCGATATCTGGCGCATGTGTCAGACAAAGGACCTGCCTATCCAAGATTGGGTGAAACTAGCCGTCAATCGAGCCAGGGCAACAGGGTTTTCCACTGTTTTCTGGCTGGATGAAAATCGTGCCCACGACGCCAACCTGATTGCCAAGGTGAAACAGTATTTGCCCGAACATGACACCACGGGCCTAGACATCAAAATTTTGTCCCCTGCGGATGCGATGTGTTTTACCTGCGAACAGATCAAAGCTGGGAAAAATGTTATCTCCGTTACGGGGAATGTGTTGCGGGATTATCTCACTGATCTGTTCCCGATTCTTGAGCTGGGTACCAGTGCAAAAATGCTGTCTATTGTACCGCTACTGGCAGGTGGCGGTCTGTTTGAAACTGGGGCTGGTGGGTCTGCCCCCAAGCATGTTCAACAGTTTGTCAATGAGGGGCATCTCCGTTGGGACTCGCTAGGTGAGTTTTTAGCACTAGCGGTTACCCTAGAAGATATGGGTCGTAAAACGAATAACGAGAACGCTCTGATTTTGGCAGAAGCACTCAACAAAGCCAATAGCCAGTACTTAGAGAATGGGAAATCACCGTCTCGTAAGGTGAATGAGTTGGACAATCGGGGCAGCCATTTTTATCTGGCTATGTACTGGGCACAGGCTCTAGCGGAGCAGGATAAAAATCTGGAACTTAAGACCAAATTTGCCAAACTGGCTCAGCATCTAAAGGAGAATGAGGCCAAAATTGTGGATGAACTCAATGCTGCGCAGGGGCAGCCAGTAGATATTGGCGGGTATTACTCTCCAGATACGGAGAAAGCAAATCGGGCAATGCGACCTAGTAAGACACTCAATGGAGGTATTGGCATTGGCCTAAGTTCAGGCTGTTGACGTAATCAGCCAAGTGTATTCGTCGACCATTACGTTATGGAGGAGTGTTTCTCAAAAGTTCTTTCTATCCAAAAACCAACACTGGAAATAGCTGACTAGCTCTCTTACCTTCCAGCCAGCCATTCCAGCATTCATACGAAGGTCAAACCATGCAAAACAGCAAACCCCCGGCTGATGATCATAGACCAAAGGACAATGCCTTTCCAAACTTAATTCTTAAACAATAGTCCGGACAGAAAAGCGAGAGAAATAGCCAGAAAAGCTATTCAGGCACTAAGGTTTTGTTAACAGACAAACCCACCTGAATAGCCATGACATGCATCATACCGGGTCTACTACGAAAAGTGGG
>NZ_JADEXP010000359.1 GCF_015207065.1 Leptolyngbya cf. ectocarpi LEGE 11479
CCCACTTTTCGTAGTAGACCCGGTATGATGCATGTCATGGCTATTCAGGTGGGTTTGTCTGTTAACAAAACCTTAGTGCCTGAATAGCTTTTCTGGCTATTTCTCTCGCTTTTCTGTCCGGACTATTGTCTAAAGAAGAGCTAGCCAAAAATGACGAAAAACAGTCTGCTACTCTCTATCAGATAATTATCATCGGCGAAGCTACGAAGCGATTATCGTCTGAGTTTCGTAGTCGTTACCCGATGATTCCTTGGGCTGAGATTGCTGGCATGAGAGATATTCTAGCTCATCAATATGACAGGATAAATCTCAATACCTTATGGAGCGTTATTCAAGATGATATTCCTGAACTGCTCGCTCTGCTGCAACCAATTTTAGCTGATATTTCTGGCGACTCTTAAGCCATATGAGGTTTCGGTGTAAGTCTGCTCATACCGTATTTCAGGCATTCATGTCAGGATGATCGCAACCGCGTACATTCCTAGACAAGCCAAATAAGCATTCTGTTAAGTTTGTCCAAAATCTGTTCAGTACCCTCTTGACTAGGGAAAAACTTGTGAGTACTCTTGTTCCAAGGTCATTTTTGACCGAACTACAGAGCACATAATTTAGCGCCACCGGCAAGTGCTAGAACACTTAACCGGCGGCTTCACCCCCACGTTGCGTCGACAACCTGGGAGCGCAGGTTTATGGTACCTGTTGCCACCCCGGATTGCATACACCCACGGGGTGGCTATCTTATGCGCTCTGGTTTCCTACCCATTGTTTTATTGGAGATCAGAGCCATGTTTATTGACCCAACCCAGGGCGCAGGCGCGCCCACCGATCCGCCTACTGACGGTAGTTTGCCCGAGCACCAGTACGAAGACGTGCGGCTGCTACTGCTGGGCACCCTCATCGCTGTGCAGACCACCATTGCCACCCTGCACAAACTCAACTACGCCGAACCCAACGACTGGAGCCGTCCGCTAGCCACCGGGCGACCCAATGAGGTGATGGCCATTTTGACCCGCCGGGTCAGGGTCGACTAACCCCGTCGGAAGCATAGAGAAACGCAAAGAGAGCACGCCCCGGCCACAAAGAACATTAGGATTATTGTGGTTTTATTTAGACAATTTTTTGGACTAGATAGGGATTTGTTGTGCTCTCTTTGTCGTGGCTGTGTCGTAGGAGAGACGTGTGATGACTGGAGATAAGAACCCCCCATGGGCGCTAAGGCTCATGGGGGGTTCGGTTTAGATATAAGGTGGAATTCAATAAATCGTTCTTCTATGAGTCCAATCTACACCGGGAAGATTCTCATGGGAGGCTCTGCAAGCTAATCCCATCGTCTCTTTACACAACTATCAATTTTTCTTAGTCTGTACTGATACCCACAGTACAACCAGTAGGTAGAGGATTGACTGACGGATTTTCTAGTATGCCCTGTTCAGTAAACCAGGGTTGTATGGGGTTGGCAAAACCTTGCCAGCTACCGCCGCTTACAGATAGTGTCCTGCAGCTCCGCCAAATTTATATAGCAATCTGCCAGGTCAATCAACGTATCGCTGGTCATAGACTGTAGGCTCACCAGCTCCACTCTTACCCCTCGAGAACTGAGAGCATCCACCGCATAGGTCAAATGCCCATCACCGCTTAGCAGCGTAATCGTGTCACAGTGATCGGCTAATCGCAGCATATCCACCGCCATCTCCACATGCAGATTGGCCCGTCGTGACCCATCGGCAACCTGGGCCAAATCCTTACTGATCACACGGTAGCCATGGCGACTCAACCAGAGCAAAAATCCCCGCTGTTTCTCATTTTTGGGATCTACGCCTGTATAAAAGTAAGACCGCAACAGCTGCCGCTGCCCCACTAATGTTTGCAGCAACCGCACATAGTCGATTTCAATACCTAGATAAGATGCGGAATAAAATAAATTTGCGCCATCGACTAAGACTGCCATGCGAGCCGGCTTGTCTGGCAGCTGACGACTGGCATAGGAGGGGGCAAACAGTCCGTCAGGGGAGAGCTTAAAGTCATTGCTACTAAGCCGACTAGACGCACTATTGGGCGACTGAGCAATCCGGTTGTGTTCGATATTATTTGCCATAAAAGTGATAGCCGCTGGACGCCTGCAAACTACAGGCTAGTTAGATCGAGGATAATATGAAATATTAATTATTTCTTAAGGTTTACAAAAGGCAAATAAAAATTCATAGGCCCAAACCGTAACTGTCCCACAAATAATAATGTTGGCTTCGACTTCGCTCAGCCAACCCACTGTAACCGCCCAGATACCCTAATGAAGCGATTTACCCAACTTTTCCAAGCTGTGGATGGCACCACTTCCACAAATGAAAAAGTAGCCGCTCTTCAACGTTATTTTCGTGATGAGTCTGCGGCCAATGCGGTTTGGGCGCTGTATCTGTTTTTAGGTAAAACTCGCAAACGTCTGATTACATCTCGGGTGCTACGGGATATTTTTTTGCAAGTATCCGACATACCTGAATGGCTGTTTGAGGCTAGCTATGCCCACGTGGGTGATTCGGCAGAAACCATTGCTTTGTTGCTGGTCGATACGCCGCTGCCAACGCCCCAAAGTTCATGCCAAGATCAGCCACTCCATACCTGGCTGGAAACCATTATTCCCCAGGTCAAAACCTGTCGTGACGAGGAACAGCAGCCGTTAATTTTGTCCTGGTGGGCCAGTTTGGAGGGCGATGAAGTCTTTGTCCTCAATAAAATCTTAACCGGGGCTTTCCGCGTTGGGGTTTCCACCAAGCTATTGGTTAAGGCACTAGCGGCTGAGTATGACATTCCTGCCGATGTGATTACCCATCGGCTGATGGGTGACTTTAGCCCGTCTGTAGAGTTTTATCAACAGCTGGTTCACAGCGATACGAGCCAGTCCACTCCGAGCCGTCCCTATCCGTTTTTCCTGGCTTCCCCCATGGATGTGGAAAAATTTGCCCATGAACCCATGGCCCACTGGCAAGCTGAATGGAAATGGGACGGCATTCGCGCCCAGATGATTCATCGGGCCGAGCAACACTTTATTTGGTCGCGGGGGGAAGACCTGATCACCCACCAGTTTCCAGAGTTTGCAGAACCGCTGCAGCAACTTCCCGATGGCACCGTACTGGATGGCGAAATTGTCTGCTGGGATGGTCAGCGACCGATGAGCTTTAACCATTTACAAAAACGTCTGGGCCGTAAACGAGTAGGGCCTAAACTGATGGCTGAAAATCCCGTACATTTTTTGGCCTATGACCTACTTGAGTATGAGGGGCAGGATATCCGCGAGCATCCCTTGCACCGTCGGCACCAGTTACTTGCAGACTTGCTGGCTGTCCAGAGAGTCGCTCAGGGAGCTAGCAATATCAGCTGCTCCCAGCCCATGAACATTGACACCTTTGAGCAGCTGCAAATGCTCAGATCTCAGGCGCGCCAGCACCGGGCCGAAGGTCTGATGCTCAAAGCGTTAGAGAGTCCTTATCTAGTCGGTCGTAAGCGGGGCTACTGGTGGAAATATAAGGTAGATCCAATGACCCTGGATGCGGTGTTGATCTATGCTCAAGCCGGTAGCGGCAAACGGGCCAATCTGTTTACTGACTATACCTTTGCCCTGTGGCAGGGTGAGAACCTTGTGCCCTTTGCCAAAGCCTATTCAGGTTTGGATAACCAAGAAATCGCTAGTCTGGACCAGTGGATTCGTCGCCATACCCGTGAGCGGTTTGGTCCCGTGCGTTCGGTCGAACCGGTCCATGTGTTTGAAATTGGGTTTGAAGGCATCGCCCAGTCTAATCGGCATAAGTCTGGTATTGCCGTACGGTTTCCCCGCATTTTACGTTGGCGACATGATAAGCCAACGCAGGAAGCGGATTCTTTAGATGCAGCTATTGCCCTGTTACAAATCCATAACGATTCGACCGTCTCTACAGTCTCTACTGAAAGCACCCCGTGACTTTCCGGTAGGATGCCAATATTCCCAAACGTCTTGCCAACATCCAATGGCGTTACGCACAATGTTGGTTCCCATTGCCGCCCACTTGCCTATGGCAGGTCTTGATAGCCATGAGCGACGCTTCTGACAATACAGAAAGCCCTGACATCAGTGAGATTAGTGCTGATGCTCCACTGGAAAATGCTGAACTAGAAAAAAATGAGGTTACCCAGCTGGTGGATCGGCTGATTAGGACCAAGCGAATTACCTACACTCAGTATCAAACCCTATCCAAAATGGTGCTGGCTGACGGCACCGTTGATGAGCAAGAGCGCTGTCAGATCAATCGGCTGTTCGATGCGATTCAATCGGGGGCTATCCGCATAATGGAATAGGGCGGAATCAAATCAGGGGCTTGAATCAAAAATCGCGGCGTCAGAGTCTTGTTGAAAAATATGCGCATAGTCAAACTGCAGGGCATTTTGATGACGCATAATCACAGCGCCCAGCTGACTGACCTGTTTGGGTAAAAAGCTAGCCATAATCAGCGCCACTGTCTGCCCCGGCTTAATCTGGGGGATATGGACAAAATAGTCACGTCGGGCAAAAAAACGATCTTCATCCTTGGGGATAATAATGCCGTTTAATCGATGGGCTCTCTGCACAGGGCGGATATAAAGATTGAAAAAGTCTTCCTGGTTAGGCTGTAGGCGATAGAGCCGCTCGTGCTGTTCCCAACTCATGCCAAACAGGAGGATTAACAGCTCAAACCCAAGAATATAGGTGAGCACCCGGTTGTGCTCTCGACCGTCTGCCATCAGTCGCATGGCGGCCTCCAAGTAGGCGTTTTCTTGGTGTTGCCGGACCTGGGCAGAATGAATATAAAACTGCTGCACATAACGCCGGAGGACCTTTTCGGTCAGCTGCGTTTGAATGCGAAACCGATGTAGGTGATAGTAAATGCGCTGTTGCGTATCCTGATCGTGAATGATCCGAGACATCACGCCATCAGCGGTATATTCGTCTAAGAATTTAGCTTGGCCCTCGGGGGAGCTAGCACAAATAACATGGCATAACGACAGCACGTAGCGACGTTGTACCCAAGGCAGGCCTGTTAACCACTGCCGAGCTTCCGGAGGAAGGGTGTCAATCAGCTGTCGGGATTTACGAGAGTTAGTTGCGGACATGCGACCTGTGATTTGCCAGTTTGAATCGCAAAGTGCGCCGAATTTTCAGGATTTCAGGCAGGATGACTGGCCCCAAGGGCCATGCTCATAACTACAGATAGCTAAAGAGACGATCAGGATAGTTCAGTGTTCCTACCGATCGCTGTATCTTTCTTCGGCCCAAGGTTCACCCCGTTTGTGATAGCCATTGCGTTCCCAAAATCCCAGCACTGACTTTGCGCAAAACTCCAGGCCGTTCAGCCATTTGGCACTTTTCCAGGCATAGAGATGGGGCACTACCAGCCGCAGGGGACCGCCGTGATCGGGGGGCAGGGGTTGCCCTTCTAGGGTATGGGCCAAGAAGTTTTCGGGTCGGGCAAAATCTGCCATGGCCACATTGGTGGTGTAGCCGCCATAGCAGTGGGCCATTACGTGGGCGGCTTGTTCATCTACAGTAACGGTGGCTAAGAGGTCCGTTACCTTTACCCCGGTCCAGGTGACGTCTAGCTTGGACCATGTGGTAACACAGTGAAAGTCTGCTGTGAACTGGTGCTGTGGCAGTGCCATCAGGTCTTCCCAGCTGAGGGTTTTAGAGGTTACCAATCCCGATAGTGTGAGCTGCCAGTCCTGCTGGGTGACCTCTGGTGTAGGTCCATAGGTCAAGACGGGAAAGCCTTTGGCTAGATGCTGCCCTGGGGGTACACGGTCAGCGAGGTCAGCGCCGGGTTTTTCAAAGTATTTCATATGCGATCGCAATCTACTTTCACTATACTGACTGCTCTGCGGCCAATTTCATAATCTGACCATTGGCAACGGATGATTTGAGGATGACCCTAAAATAGAAAGCAGGTGCCCCTGCCATTTGGATGGCTAACTTAACATTGAGGCGTTAACACCGAGGCTACTATGACCCGACAACCCTGGCGATGGCTCGGCATACTCTGTGCGATCGCACTGCCGTTGGCAGCGGCCCCAGCTGCCCAGGCCGACCGCATTATCATTCATCGCCGTCGCCATCCCACCCATGAGGGGCACCATCGCACCCGTAGGGAACGCCATCGCTATCCCACCCGTGGGGAACGCCATCGCTATCCTGTCTACGAGCGGCGGCGGCGGCCTGTGCAGCAGCAAGTCACCGTAGAGTTTATTGCCCAAGGGGACGACTGGGCCAACGTGTTTGTCAATGGCCGTCAGATATTTTCCCCGCGCAATGTCAACCGTCGTCAGCGGTTTACCTTTACAGAAGGTGCCTACGATCTAAAAATTACCGGTGCCGATCTGTTTGATGTGTGGGCAGAGGGCTATTTGGACGTGGGCCGGGATGATTCCAATATTATTG
>NZ_JADEXP010000360.1 GCF_015207065.1 Leptolyngbya cf. ectocarpi LEGE 11479
TGGTGGAGATGATGGAGATAACTTAATTCCGGAGCCAATTCCAGAGCTAGTTTTAGAAGACGAACTACCGGAAGAACCACAGCGGGAGCCCTTCTCACTGGAGGTGGATGATCCCGATGAGGATGCTGATGATGCCTATGGCACAACGCTAGTTGAGGATCTACCGGACGTTGAGCCTAGGAGCAACCGCTCAGGGGGATGTTTACCCTGGCTGTTGCTCCTAGGAGGCTTACTATTGCTAGCAGCTGTACTGTTCCGTAATCAACCCTTAGTACAAAGTACGCTGCAGGAACGAGTGCCGCCTGAGTGGTTGGCGCGCGTTGGTTTGGATGGGGACAATCCCAGTGACGATACCGACGGGGCCGACGGGGCCGACGGGGCCGATGGGACCGATGGGGCAGCCTCAGATGATCCTGACGCAGCCACCGATGGCACCACTGACGCAGCTCCAGAGGATGCGACTGCAGAAACTCCAGAGGGTGAAACACCGGAGGGTTCAGAGGGTGAAACGCCAGAGGGTTCAGATACGACCGAGACTGCGAACGGCGCAGAGGATGACACATCGGAACCGGCAGATACTTCAGACAATCCAGATACCCCAGAGGAGGAATCGGATGGCGAAGGCTCAGATGGGGCAACGGATGGGACGACAGATGGGGCAACGGACGACTCTGGGGATACGGCAGCTGCGCCCAGTCCTGATGGGGTGACGGCTTCTGGTGATACAACGGCCAGTAGCTCAAACAGCTCTGCTAACGATACAGACGCTTTACTAGAGGATGCCCGGCGGTCGTTGCGACCGAGTCAGGCATCTCGGTTTGCTAGTGCGATCGCAACCGCCAGCCAAATTCCCCCCGGCGATCCCAACTATCAGCAGGCCCAGACTGACATCCAGCGTTGGAGTCAGGTCATCCTAGACCTGGCCGCAGGTCGAGCTGCAGAGACCGAACTCCAGGCCGCCATTAATGCCGCTAAGCTCGTTCCCCGCGAACCCGCCGACATCTACCGTCAGGCCCAGGACAATATCCAGACCTGGGAAGCTCGCATTGAAACCCGAGCCCTAATCCGTGAAGCCCAGGCTATTCCACGGATGGGACAAGCCAGCACCTATCAGCGAGGTATTTTGGAGCTGCAAAAAGTTCCTTCTGATCAACCTGTCGAGCATGCCGATGCCCAGCGTCTGATTGGCGAATGGACTGAAAAAATGCTGACCATTGCTCGGGCTCGCGCCGCCCAGGGGCGGTACAGTAGCGCCATTGAAGCCGCTACCCTGATTCCTAAAAACACGCAAAACTACCAGCAAGCTCAGACCGAAATCAAACGTTGGCAAGACCAGTAGCACCTCGGAGAGCTGGTAATGGGGGAGGGTGAGTTAGCTGTGCAATAGCTACTCCACCAGTACCCGTTGGGCATCCCCGAGAATAGCTACAATCGCCTGAAGTTTAGTCTCAATCGCCTGTTTTTGCTTGATCAGCTGGTTGAGACGCCGATAGCGGGCAATGGCCATACTCAACACCGGCACCTGGTCTGGCGGACACAGTTCCGCTTGAATTTGACCACTGCTGTTTAACTGGCACAGATAATAGGATTGGCCGGAATGTTGTTCCCCGCTGCGATCAGCGGGTGCAGTGTGGACAGGTAAGCGAGCAGGAGATCTGCCATTCGCCTCTTGGCTGGAAGTCAGGGCATGACTACCCGATACCCCCTTTTCCAGCATGGCACTTTCTAGCGCTGACAGATAGTTCATCAAGTCATTGGCATCGCCGTGGCGAAAGAGCGCCACATCCATTGTCTCCAATGGCTCAGAGCACCTGGACGGCGGATCAAGGTGGGATGGAGACTCCCCCCAAGCAGCGTCCGGAAGATTGCGCTGAGAATTGCCCAAAGGATCGCCTGGAGGAAGACTACCCAGACAATCATCAGAACAGTGGGAATATTTAACCGCAGCACTCAAGCTGGCCTCAGACGCTAACCAGCCAGATACCACCGGCCCCTCTGCATAGATCTTTTGGATTTTATGGACCAACTGCCGCAGCTGCCCCTGATAGTGCTGCACCTGCTGATAGATATCAGTCAGCGCATTAAGGGCAATGGCCGGATTCACTTCATAACGAAGGCTGCTTTTGCCCTCATCAGTAGAAGGGAGTTTGGGGAGTTTAGAAGTAGACATTATTATGGACTACCAAACCGCCAATGGAATAGGTGAAATCGATGCTAACCCCCGATGCGCTCTGCACTGCTGTGAGCACTGCCGTCATCGCATGAATCTCAGTATACTGCGGCTTTCTAGAAGTGCTACAGAGCTTGATAAAGCTTGTGATATTGTTTTGAACCGTTTGAGACTTATAATTTTTCGTAAGAAAAGCAGCATTTCTTGTGCCACTGAGGCTATTGTTACCTGTCTATAGGCAACTTTTTTTGATACGTGCCAGCATAGAATTGCGACTAGCTATCGTTCGGGGCATTGACGTATGCGGTTACCTCCATCTGTTCGGTACTTACCATCTCGGTTTCAGGGGATTCTAAATCCATGGCTTTGGCTTGGCATCCTGGTAAGTGGTGTAGTAGGTCTATATGCCTGGGAGTATCGCCAAAACCCAGGGCAGCTACCCTGGCAGTTAGGAACTACTGGTTTTGGTAGCTCAGGAAACTCCACCTCGACAGATGTGTTGCTTGAGTCCTTGACCCCCGAAGAACAGGCGGTGGCCGCTGAGCTGGACAATGTGGAACTCTTGCTGGCCCAGCTGGACTCGGATTTGTCTGCCCTGACCACGGGTGGGGATTCCAGTGCGGCGGCCTCCCTCAATGCCCTCTCTGCCGGCGTTGAGGCCGATGCCGCTGAGTCAACCGTGGAGCGATTAAATCGTTATGTCGATGAATATCGTTTTCTCGGCACCGATGCCACTGGCTCAAATTTCCAGACCGCCAGACCAGGGCAGGCCACCGTTGGCCAGCAAACGACTCCCTCCGCGTCAACGTCTCAGGCAACCAATCAAACCACCGCACCCAGCGCTTTAGCTGAAGCCTTTGCCCGGCAGCAGGCAGCCCCAGCAGCGCCGAATAGCAGTGCCTTCAGTGCTAACTCTAGAGGTGAACCGGCCAGGGGGACTACCCCAGCCGAGGCCCCAGCTAACTCTGATCAAAATTCACCGACATTCTCCTTTGACCAAGGCGCTATTGACCAAACCGGAGTGACACCGGGCAGTTTGGATGGCCTCAATCGAGCGTTTATTCGCACCACCCCCAACATGTCGCCACCGCCAGGAACAACCGGCTATGTGCCCCCCGCGACGCTGCCAGATTTTAATCGACTCAATCAGGCTGCCGGGATAGCTCCGTTGCCGACCCAGCCGTCAGCGGGCAGTTCCGTACCCACAGTGACGGCGCCTGATCGCTCCCAGGTATTACCGCCTGCTCAGAATCCGGTGGTAACGCCCCTAGAGGTTCCCACCTTTGACGGGTCGTCCCAAACGACTCCTAACCAGCCACGTAATGCTTGGGAAGCACTTTGGGATTGAGGGGCAATCGATCGCGCGACCAGTTTGGTGGGACGCTTTGCCCCTGGTGGGGTGTCCAGCAGGTTTGTGCTGGATTATTTTTTGGAGACTAGGTTGACTAAGTTGGAGACTAAGAGGTAAAAAAGCCACCCATGGCAAAACAGAAGGGTAAAAAGGCCAATCAGGCGACGGATCGGGTTGTGTATTCGGAGTTTGGTCAAAATCCAGCGATGGCCCGAGCTGTGCCTGACCGCCCCCCGGCTGAGCAGGATCTACGGGTGCAGGTGAGTGGAAAGGGGCGCAAAGGTAAAAAGGTCACTGTTATTAGTGGATTTCAGCATGCTCCCGATACCCTGACTAAGCTGGCTAAAACCCTCAAGGCTCAGTGTGGCTCTGGCGGCACGGTCAAGGACAACACGATTGAAATTCAAGGGGAGCATGCCCCTAAGCTAGTGGCCCTCTTGATTGAAAAGGGCTATCGCGCTAAGCGCAGCGGAGGCTAATATCTGTGGCATTTAATCTATCTTTTATCCGGTCAAAGCACCTACGGTATGGGGTTTTGGCCCTATTTATCTGTCTGTGGATAGGCTGGACTGGGCTGGGGGCAACGGCGGCGGAGAGCTGGCAGCAACAGCCCTGTGTGGCGGCTCTAAACCAACGGCAGATTTTACCTGTGGGGGCGGTTCGCTATGGGGCTCAGCCAATATCCCAACAGCAATTTGCAGCAGCAGTCCTACGGGCGTTTCCTGGAAAGTTTGCGGCGGCTAATGCATCCCTAGGACTCACATTTGCCGGTGAAACAGAGGTAGAACAGCTATTGACGGCGGCACTGGGGGAGCGGTCGGTGGGAGAGCGGGCTATTTTGAGATCGCAAGCCCTAGCCGTGCTCACCACCGGAGCGGCGCTTCCTGCCCAGGCCCAGGCCACCCGTTTGGTAGAGGCCACCTTTCGCGATAGCTCACTGATGGCTGCCGACCGCGAAGGAGTGGCCGCCGCCCTAGCCCAGGGGGTAATTCCTATGGCCGCTGGCTCCCGTAACCCGCTAAGGCTAAACCCTAATCGCAATGAGACCTATGGCAGGGCCGCTCGTTTGCTATGTGCAGCTAGCCCCGATCCGGCCCTAGCTGCCCTGGTTCCTGACCGGATACAGCCCGCTACTATGGCCCCTGCGGCCATTCCCCAAGACGAGCTGCGCGGTGTGTGGTTAACCAACGTCGATAGTCAGGTGCTGTTTTCGCGCGAGAACTTAGAATCCGGTTTAGAACGGCTGGCTCAGCTGAACTTTAATACGGTGTACCCCACCGTCTGGAACTGGGGCTATACCCTGTACCCCAGCGCCGTGGCTCAACGCACCTTTGGTTACAAACAGGGGCTATATCCCGATGTGGACAATACGGGAGAACGGAACGAGGCCCTAGAAGCCGCCCAGGGCGATCGCGACATGCTGCTAGAGCTGATCAATTTGGCTCGTCCCCTGGGTCTGCGGGTGATTCCCTGGTTTGAGTTTGGGTTTATGGCCCCGGCGGACTCAGCCCTGGCACGCACCCATCCAGACTGGCTGACTCAAAAGGCCGATGGTAGTACTGTCAAGGCCGAGGGCACACACAATCGAGTCTGGCTCAACCCGTTTCACCCGGAAGTGCAGCAGTTTATGCTCGATATGGTCAGTGAGCTGGTGGCCAACTATCCCATCGATGGGCTACAGATGGATGACCATTTTGGTCTGCCGGCTGTCTATGGCTACGATCCCTACACGGTGAGTCTGTATCGCCAGGAACACAGTGGCCAAGCTCCCCCCAGGGACATCCACGACCCGGAATGGACGCGCTGGCGCGCTGACAAAATCACCGATGTTATGGCCCGCACATTTGCAGTGGTCAAAGCGCGACGGCCCCAGGCAATTATGTCGGTGTCGCCCAACCCCCACGAATTTGCCTACAAGCACTTTTTGCAGGACTGGGATACCTGGGTCAACCAAGGCTACGTGGAAGAGTTGATTATTCAGCTCTATCGCAGCGACCTGGGCCGGTTTGTTTGGGAGATGGGTAGGGCTCCAGCCCAGGCTGCCCGCCGTCATATACCCACAGCAGTCGGGGTGCTCAGCGGTTTAAAGGGACGGTCAGTATCCATGGATTGGATTCAAGAGCAGGTGAGCGCCATTCGCGATCGCAGCTATGCCGGTGTTTCGTTTTTCTTTTATGAATCCCTCTGGTGGTCAGAGACCGAAACATTAGAACAGCGTCAGCAAAGCCTGCGTCAGCTGTTCCCTAAAAAAGTCTCAGCGCCCCAAGTGTAGGGTCGTCAACTAATTTTTAACTAATTTTGCCCCGCGTTGTTTTGCCCTGGCGTTGCCCCGACTTGTCCAGGGGGTTCAGCCCCTGACTGTCCTGGCGTTGCCCCGACTTGCCCAGGAGGGGCAACGCCGATGGACGGTTCTTCTGGAGGCGTTGTATTAGCAGGTGCGCCTTCCTGGACAGCGATGGCGTCTGGCAATCGGTCTATCTGAGCTTCAGTGGTTTCAGGTTCCAAACCCGAGTCGATCACATCTAGTTCCCCCACGTTGTCAAACCCATCCTCCACAGGAATCACGGTTTCCACCGGGGCAACCGTTGTTACTTCAGGGATAGTCGGGTCTGGGGGCAGCTGAGTCGGCTTGGCAACCGGCTGCACCTCAGGGGTTGAGATTGCAGGCTCGGGCGATACCACCGGCTCAGGCGCTGCTTCAGGCACCGTTTGCTCCACAATGGGGGGCGTCGTGGGTTTAACAATCGGCTGCACCGGTTCAGTCGGTCCCGCCGTTGGCACAGGGGCTGGTTCGATGGGCTGGGGCGGGTCAACAACAGGCTTAACCGGCGGATCAACCGGTGTTGGTGCGGCAGGCTGAGCCGGGCGAGTCGGCGTGGCGGGCGTGGGGGC
>NZ_JADEXP010000361.1 GCF_015207065.1 Leptolyngbya cf. ectocarpi LEGE 11479
TTCTAATCCCACAGATACATCTTTGCTAAGACCCGATAGTTTAGAGCCAACGATATCCGTTGCAGAATCAATCGTCTCCAATCGCATACTGAGCATTACGGTTTGAGCGAGACTAGATGCAATGGCCATGCGCTCTGCTTGTGTAAAGCTATCGTCGATATATCTATCCATAAGCCAATTATCAAAGCGAAGAAAGAGGTCACATGTTTGTTCGAAAAATTTATCTTCCATGCTATTTCTCCAGGAATTATACTTAGATTGGTAGTGTGGAACTCCTGAGAAACACTAATTCCCCCTCAAACCCACATTGGGCTATAACCCCCGACGCTAATTGAGGGCTGTATACTTCAAGAAATTCCTAAACGGGCATATTTTGACAACAGTGGCTACAACGCCAAGAAAGCTTACCTGAAGAAACATGCCGAAGTAAAACACTTGAGCAACAAAGACAAATATGTCTGCGCATCAGAGTTGCTTCTGTCTTAGACACTGGCGTCTCTAAATCAAAACGCGCATGTTGAATCAAAGATTTCATTGGATAAATTGTTAAAGGGTTTATTAAATGAATGAAGCGTTAGATATTATTTTGGGACTAGCAGCTAGCTTAATCTGCTGCTTCAGCTCCCAATCGCGCTAGATGATTCTTGCAAACAATCAGGATCTACGTAGTGACAAGTGGTGTTGTCTTGACAGATCAAAGCCCAACCAGCTTGGTCAATGCCAACCAATCTGTAAGTCATATTCTGCACAAAGTAACCCTTGTGGTTTCGAGTACCTGATTTGACTTCAAGGTTATAAGCGTCTGTGTTAGTCATTATTGAGTTTTCCTAAATAGAGGTGCAAGCACCGAATTAAGTAAGCTTGTTAAATTAATAAATGCAGTTTATGCATTAGCTTTTTCTGGATAAATATATCTTATCTTTAAATGCGTTAATATTCCGTTAAGCTATGTTTCGCTGAGATTGAATGCCTCCGATGAGTCAAGTCGCACTAGAGAATCTCTTTAGAGTCTCAATGTTGTTTTCTGGTCATAAAAATGCCTGATTTTGTAAAAGTTGAAGACCTCCAACATGTGAAAGTCCCTAGCAACATCCATCTGTGGCAAGTATTGGAGGGTCAAAGGGAAAGTCTGACAAACAGCCAAAATATGAAAACGATGGAATCTTGGCTGGGCTTTACAGAGAGATCGTTCTGGGATGAGTGGCTGAAAAAATATAATGGTCGGCTTCCTAACGGCTTCTACTGGATTGATCACAACGCTAAGACCGTCAATGTAGTCCTGAGTAATACCTGGGTTGCCGCTGAATATCAGCTAGAACAAAAAGGTGTTGTTTTGACAGAATCGTGACGTAAGAATCTTTGCCAAGAACCTCAGGATAGATAAAAGTAAGTTCTTGAGTGAACTCAACCCTGGTAAAATAGGGACTTGTTATCCAAGCATGGCCTTTCGATACTATTGGCCTATCAATATTAGCTCAGATCTTGCACCTGTGTTGGTCATGAGGTGTCAACCCACTTATCGGCAGAAAATGCTACATCAGCTAGGATAGAGGGCAGTTAGGCTAATCTAACCATGACGCAAGCTCTTTCCCGTAAGTCTCTGTTAAACGAGCAGCCGACCGACCAGCAGATTATATATTCCGGTATTAGCTGGCCACAGTTTCAGCTGATCCGTTCGGGGTTTGCTGACTCTCCAGGGATTCGGCTGGCTTACTATGACAACACGATCGAAATTCTGATGCCCGGACGCGAACATGAGATGTTTAGCCGATTGATCGGCTTTTTGATTGGGTTATTTTGTCTGGAAAAGGGCATCGAGTTTGAACCGACTGGATCGATGACCCATGAGCGGGAGGGGGAGGCATCGGCTCAAGCGGACGAGTCTTACTGTTTTGGTAGTTCTAAAGCGACTCCCGATTTGGTGATCGAAGTGGTGTTTACCAGCGGGGGGCTGAGTAAGCTATCGCGCTATCGGGCGTTGGGTATTCTTGAAGTGTGGTTTTGGCAGGATGGGCTGTTTAGTCTTTATCGACTAAAAGAGGGAGACTATGTTGAAATTACGCGTAGTGAGATTCCGGAACTAGCGGCGCTAGATATGGATGTGTTGACTCGCTGTGTATTGATGGGGAAGACATCGCGGTTGGACACAGCGAATGAGTTTCGAGAGGCAGTGCGTTTGTAGAGGAATGATTCACATTATTCCTCTACAAACCAAAAACACACTTTACAGAGTCATTCGTTGGAATCCATTTTTGACTCTGCCGTATTCATTTAAGGCACAAGTAAAATAAGTTGGGCCTATAGACATACCAGCAGAACGAAAAGTAGAGGGTTCAGCAGCAAGTAATCTTTTGCCTAAATTCTGCGATAGAGACATGAATTTCTGAAATATAACGATGTCATCTGAAATAAACTCAGACTGCAAATCGTCATTTGCAGCACTGAGAAGTCTTACGTGATTTGAAATGCGCTCTTTTGCTGTTTGGAAATCTTTTTCATAAAGATCATCTAGTGTGTGAAAAGCAATTTCACTGGACCATAAACCTAAAGCATGTTCCGTGACTAGCTCTGAGTCAATTACACCTGGAGATGATAAATCTATGCTGCGGCTACAATTTGCACGCGCGAACGTATCCACATATTGCACAGTTGCTTTACCAATAGCATTTTGAATCTTTTCATCAGGAACACCTAACTCAAAAATAATCCAGTATGTTTCACCAACTGCTAAGTCTGGCACAAAAATACGAATTCCATCTTCCTGCGTTATGAGATCAGGTGCAGATTGCACACCAAACTCCTCTTGTGCTTTTTCCTTAGCCTGATCAGCGTCCCTTAAGACTACTGCTCGTCTAGCAGGGTCTTTGATCTCATCGTGCCCATAAAGATAAAGAATTGAGATATCTTGGTCAATCTTTACCTTAATCTGAACATTAATTCCTGCTAAATAGTCTCTTCTATTTAGCTCTTCTTGTAGGCTAGATTTAATGTCATCGATATCGGTAACAAATGTAGATTTGCCACCAGTCAATCCAGCTAAAGCATCTAGCTCACGCTTATTCGCATCAGTACCAAATGCAAAAGTCGATAGCCGAATACTACCACGTGTCTTCATATCTGCATTCTGTCGAATCTTAATCCAGCTAGTCTCACCAGAATTTGAATTGCCATCAGAAAAAAGATATATATGATTCAATCGATGATGATTACCATAGCGACTAATTTCATCAATACCATACTGAATTCCTAAATTGATATCGGTGCCTCCTGTTGCTTGTAGGCTACTAACAGCATGACTAAACTCGACATCGGAAACCTTTGCTTTGGGCTTAGCTTTAAAGACAGTATTGACATTTGTATTAAATTCAACAATGCCAATAACATCCTCTGGCTTCATGGAATGAAACAATTCTTTAATTGATTCTTTAACAGAATCAAGCTTTTGTCCGTCCATTGAACCGCTGGTATCAACTACAAACACATAGTTAACAGGGGGGGCTGGTTCTTAGGTTGATTTTCTGGAGCAGTGTCTGCAGCCTTTAAAGCTATTTCCAAATAATGGCTTGCTCTATCATCTCGCTTTTGACTGAGTGGAATAGAAGCAATGCCATAGCTAACAGCGACAGAAGAATCGTCACTAGGGGATGGAATAGCTTCACTGTTTGGAGCAACAAAATCATCAAAGCGTACTTGAGTCTGATCGATTAATTCACCTCTTTCGAGTAAATCCTTAATACCGACAGTTAGTCTAGTACCAAACTGATTATTTCTTCTGATAAACAAGCCATTATGAGGTAATGGCTCTAAATCATTTGAAATTTCATTCTCATTTTTAAGATAACCAGAATTTATATTTGGCTTTCGATGCAATTCAATATTTGAGAAACTCCCTAAGGCCGCTCCCACGGCACCTGTTACATTTCCCACGGCACCTGCTACACTAATACAATGTTGAAAATGTTGAATAACACAATTTTCACTTTCCTTCGCACAGAGAAGGCTATACTCTTCTTCTAATCTTCTTTGAGAAGTTAAAAATCTTTTAGCATTCAGTTGCGCTTCTTCGCTTTTTTTAGAATCTTTAAATAGTAAATTTTTAATTTCTTCATCTCTCTCAAAAATAATATCTATCCAGTATTCAATAATATCAAAAACCTGTGACTTTCTTACTTTAAATAAAACAACCAATGAACGAGGTGGAAGATCTTTTTTGAGGTGTAAAACGACCATCAGAATTTGCTTTTCAAGCGAAATATTATTTGAGATAATAATATCTTCAAATAATATGATTCTTTCCATTAATTTAAACAATTTTACTGACTCAAGCTCAAAGAATATTTGAGCTTTATCAGGATTTTTTTGAATATATTTCCAAAGATCAATCTCTGGATTTTTCTGTATGAATGCCTCAAATTCAGTCACTTTTTATTTCCTCACATGTTTTGACTTTCTTGCTAGATGCTAGATTTGAATCGCTGCTAGTAACTTTTTTTATTCTCTGGGGAAAGGACACAAGCTATCTAATGTGGCTTCTGTTATCAAAATTTGCGTAAAGATCCCTTCTTTAGCTAAACAATTTAGCCAATTATCTAGTTTTTTTGATAATCCCTGACTGTCGATAGTAAGCTTCTTAGCTTCCTCCCAATGATTGCCACCTAATAGCAGCAAAAGTTTGATTTTGAAGGCTAATGTCTGCCAGTGAGTTGAATTTTGCTGTAAGGCCTTGTTGACAAAATGAATTGCTATACCACTTCTACCTTGAGCGAAAGAAATATGAGCCTTACCAAGCCATGGTTCTGATTTTCCTCTGTGCAATTTGCGTGCTAAGTCAAATTGTGCCTCCGCTTCATCAAATTGCCTCTCTGATAGAAGTTGATATCCTGAAGCGATTAACTGTTTAAGATCATTTAGCCTTTTTGACTGAGATGCTCGAGGATGTGGATAAAAATTATCCGGCTTGATTTTCCAATAACGATGAGCAATAGCAGCATCTAAAGCAAACTCAAACGGGCGATCAAACTGTTCCAGTTGCTCTGCCCCTGCAAACATTGCCCTTTCAAATGTCAACGTGCCATCTTCCTGACGCTGCATACCTTCTGGTTTAGATTCTGACAGTGCCGTTTCCGTATGGGAAAAACCGGTACACTCTATAAATATGAATCGTCGGCTGAGGAGCAAATTCCGTAAAGATTCAAAGTTTTTTAATGGTTCTTTCTGGAAAAGACTTCTTTCGTACTCACGCTCTGCATCAGCTTCCCAATATTCCTGATAGCTGTAATGTAAGGAAACAGCTGCTAAAGCGTGCTTTCTTAGCACAATCAGTAGAGGTAGTAATCCAAATCCCAGACATAGTCCACAGTAAAGCACAGCTAAATCAAGACATGTCCCCTCTTTGCGAGTTTCCAGAATTTCCTCTGGCGTACGAATTAACTGAATATTTGCATCATTATGCTCTGGCTCAAGGGCGTACTTTATATTCTTAGCAATCAACGCGTTATAGATTTCTTTAGCTAGTTGCTTGTATTGCTTCCATCGTAGTAACTCTGTGCGATTAACATCATCAGGCAAAGAAAAATATGGTGGCAACTCCGAGGAGATGTGAAACGCTAATCCTTTCTCATCTGCTTGTGATCATTGCTGTGGCATGGGATTTACAGTAGTTACGCGAGAAACTATAGTCCAACTTCGAATAATTCATGCACAGGACTTGGAAATGCGCCGCCAAGCTGATTTGTCTTAACTTCTATCCTGTAAAGTCCTGATTCAAGGTCATCAATCACTAAAAGCCATTTTTCGTTTTGCTGTTGAAAGGTTACATAATGTGTAGCACTAGGTTGACTCACAGATTCAATACTAGCTTCAATATCTAGATTTGACATGATACTTGAAGGAAAACGTCCCTGGAGTGTAGCTTTGATAACAACTGGTTCATTTTTCAGGTAAAGATCATCCAATTCAAGACTAATAGCAGTCTGAGCTAAAGTGCCTCTGACTGGTTCTCTATCAACGGTTTGTAACGTCTGAAGACTATATAGTAAATCAATCAAAACGTTGACATTGTTTTGGATAGAGCCATGTCGCTCTGCAATGTAGCGGCTGAAAAAACGTAGTTTAGGATCTTGATCAAATTCGATAGGGCTAGCTGATACTCGTGGCACTGTGCCATCTCCACTATTCAACAGACTGTGAACTGTCTTTGGTACTTCATAACTTATATTAATCTTGCCATTTGTGAGAATGGCAGATTGTGCAGTTTTCTGTTCTGTCCCTACATAGGGGACTGTACAGCAATTCCAAATTCCAAGATTAGGACATTGTAATGCCCTAGCCATAGTTCCATCAGAACACTAACAACGTTTTAGGAGGTATTGGTTCGTGCCTTTCTT
>NZ_JADEXP010000362.1 GCF_015207065.1 Leptolyngbya cf. ectocarpi LEGE 11479
GGGACATCCTCATCTTTGGCAAAGATTTTTATGTATTTTCTGCCTGATGGGATATCTTAAGCTGAGCCGACGTAGATTAGTGGGCTATGGCTACTGCGGTTAGGAAGTTTTGACCGGGCTGGTGGACGAGCTGGCTTTAATCAATTTTGGTCCAGACGAGCACCACTCTATCAGCTGACAACGCTCACAGGCTGGCTTACGGGCATCGCAGACAGCACGGCCATGGTAAACCAGACGAATAGACCAATTTTCCCAGTCTGGTTGAGGTAAGAGCTTCATCAGATCCTGCTCAATTTTGACCGGGGTATCGTGCTTGGTCAGACCGAGACGCTGGGTAATGCGCTTTACATGGGTGTCTACGGTAACCCCGGCATTGATGCCAAAGGCATGGGCCAGGACTACGTTTGCAGTTTTACGAGCAACACCTGGCAAACTAGTTAACGTTTCCATCGATTGGGGGACTTCACCACTAAAATCGAGGATTATTTTTTCGCAGGCAGCCCGAATATTTTTGGCCTTGTTGCGATAGAAACCAGTTGATTTTACATAGGTTTCGATTTCGCTAACATCAGCTTCAGCGTAGTTCGTCACCGTTGGAAAACGCTCAAATAGAGCTGGAGTAACTATGTTGACCCGTGCATCAGTGCACTGGGCTGAAAGCATGGTAGCAATGAGTAGCTGCAGGGGATTTTCGTAGTCAAGGGAGCAGGGTGCCTCGGGGTAAAGGTCCTTAAGCCGTTCAAGAATAAAGAGTGCGCGTCTTTTCTTGGTGAGGCGAGGGCGTTTTGTCTGGGCAGCGGTCACGATTGGCTCTGCCTATTGAAAAACATTTTGAAAAATTTCTAACCGGGCAATATCGCGGGCAATCAGTATGCCACCCAGGCCCAAGAACAGGAGTAGTCCCGTTTGCATAACGCTTTCTTGAATGCGTCGGGGTAAGGGCTTACCAAGCAGGGCTTCCACTAGAAGAAACGCCAGTTGGCCACCGTCTAAGGCAGGAAGGGGCAAAATATTGATAATGGCCAGGTTTACACTAATTAGAGCCGTAAACGGAAACAGACTGATAATATTTGAGTCTGCCATGGTTCGCCCCTGATCAACGATACCCACAGGACTCGATACCTGACTCGACATTTCAGAAAAGTTGGTCACTAGGGCATAAAATCCCTGAGCCGTCCGAATAAATACGTTCTGAAACTCATCCGCAGCAAACTTGAGCACTTTGATGGGATTGCCGGAACGTTTGTAGCTAAATTTGCCATTGGGATAAAGCTGTACTCCAATGACGGGCTTACCCTCAGGAGATATGTCTGGGGTCACCGTCAAAGTGAGTTCCTGTTTACCACGCTGAATCAGCAGATCGACAGGCTCATTGGGGCTAGTTTGAATAGCATCTATAAGAGTCTGTACGTTTTCTTCACCCTGATCAAGGAACTGCTTATCAACGGAAAGGATGATATCTCCAGCTTTAATCCCAGCTTGGGCCGCTGGGGAGGTGCTGGACATCACCTGGGGAATGAGGACACCGGGTTCGGGAACGAAGTTTTGAGGCACCCCCACACTGGTGAACTGGACCACAAAGACCAGATAGGCAAATAGCAGATTGGCAATCACCCCTGCACTCATAACGATGGCACGATCCAGCACTGGTCGATTTTGGAGCAGGTTGGGATCGTCAGGGGCAAAGCTGTTGTCCGACTCTTCTTCCATAGGAAACCCGACAAAGCCGCCCAGTGGCAGAGCACGCAGAGCATATTCTGTACGGGAACCTTGATATTTCCAGAGAATAGGACCAAAACCAATGGAAAACCGGTTGACGTGAATGCCTTGCAAACGAGCAGCTAGGAAATGGCCTAGCTCATGGACAAAAATCAGGATGGCAATGACAGAAATGACGGCCAGAACGGACATAGACGAAAATAAGTAGGGCAGTAGAAGCCGCTTGACGGCTTGCCTCCAGCTCCAGTACTCAGGCTAAGAAACCCAGATCAGCACAACAGCAGGCCAGCAAATCAAACAACTAAAAACGTTTGCTGTTCTCCCTATTCTACCGTTCTGATTCGATACATGCGGGTTTAAATGGCTTAGAGAAACTCCCGTCCTAAATAGGATTGCAGCACCTCAGGGACTTTTACACTACCGTTGGGTTGCTGATAGTTTTCTAAAATGGCTGCCATAGTCCGTCCAATAGCCAAACCAGAGCCGTTAAGGGTATGGACAAACTGAGTGCCTTTTTGACCTGGAACTTTAAACCGGATATCGGCGCGACGGGCTTGGAAATCAGCACAGTTAGAACAGCTGGAGATTTCACGATAGCGATTAGCGGAGGGCAGCCAGACTTCTAGATCATAGGTTTTGGTAGCTGAAAATCCCATGTCGCCGGTGCAAAGAGCCAGTACCCGGTAAGGCAGTTTTAGCTGTTGCAAAATATCTTCGGCATCTTTTGTCAGAGCTTCTAGTTCGTCGAATGACGTGTCTGGGTGGACAAACTTAAACATTTCCACCTTATTAAACTGGTGCAGACGGATCAGACCTCGGGTGTCACGACCGTAGCTGCCTGCTTCTCGACGGAAACAGGGGGTGTAGGCACAGTAGTTAATGGGCAGCTCGTCTTCGGTGAGGATTTCACTGCGGTGCAGGTTGGTGAGGGGCACCTCGGCGGTGGGGGTGAGCCACAGATCGTCGTCTGCACACTTAAAGCTGTCTTCGGCAAATTTGGGCAGCTGGCCAGAGCCCGTCAGGGAAGCGGAGTTGACCAGGATCGGCGGCATGATTTCGGTGTAGCCCGACTTGGTGTGGCGGTCGAGCATGAACTGAATCAAGGCTCTTTCGAGGGCGGCACCGGCACCGATCAGGGTGACAAATCGGCTCTGGGCAATTTTGACCGAGCGCTCAAAGTTCATGATGCCGAGCTTTTCGCCTAGCTCGTAATGGGCGAGGAAACCGTCGCCTTGGAGAATTAGATCATCACCCCACCTGCGGATTTCGACATTGTCCTCTTCGTCCTTACCCTTGGGGGTGACATCGCTGGGCAGATTGGGCAGGGTGAGCAGGATGTCCTGGATTTTGGCCTTGAGTTCTTTTTCCTTGGGCTCCAGTTCTGAGAGTTCTTTTTTGACCTGGTTGCCTTCTGCACGTAGGGTTTTGACTTCGTCGCCTTTGGGGTCGGCACCGCCCTTGATTTTCATACCGACGGCTTTGCCGATTTCATTGCTGCGGGCCTGGAGTTGAGATCGCACTCCCTCCAACTCCCTCTGCTCACTATCCAATGCCTGTAGCTCAGTCAGGGATTGGGCATAGTCGCCGCTGCGCTTGGCTAAGGCCGCTGCCACTTGGTCAGGATGTTGTCGAATCAGCTTTAGATCAAGCACTGTGGTTCACCGAGTTTTCCCAGTAAATCAGAATAGCATCCCTCACCCTAAATCCCTCTCCCTACCTCACCCTAAATCCCTCTCCTTTAAGGAGAGGGACTTTGAAGGGGACTAGACTACTTGCTCGATTTCAGCGATTTCGGGAATAAATTCACGCAGGCGACGCTCGATACCCATGCGCAGAGTCATGGCGGAGCTGGGGCAGGAGCCACAGGCACCCTGAAGGCGGAGTTTGACCACAGGGCCGTCGATTTCAACTAGCTCAACGTTACCGCCATCGGCCATCAGATAGGGACGAAGTTCGTCCAGGACTTGTTCAACGTTATTGTTTGTTAGGGCTAGGGTTTCCATAAAATTGGCTATCAGAAGATTGAGACTGCTACCTTCATAGTAGCTTTTGGCCAGAAAAGCTTGGCCCTAAGTTCTTCAATAGCTGGTATGGGGAATGGGGAATGAGCAGTTTTGTAACAAGTTTCCTTAGCGAGCCCCGCGATCTCACTGCTCCCGACTCCCTAATTCCCAACAGCGAATCTGTCCGGCCCAATCACCGCTGATGAGGGTGCGGTGGTCAGGGGCAAACACAGCCGACCAGACACCGCTTTCGTGGCCAGTGAGCACATCGAGCAGTTTGCGGGTGGTCATGTTCCAAATGCGAATAGTGCGATCGCGACTGGCCGTGGCCAGCAATTTGCCATCACCGCTAAAGCTGACACTGTTCACACCACCCCCATGGGCATCGAACTCCCCCATAAATCGGCCATCTCGCAGCCGCCAGAACATTACCTTTCTATCGGCTCCACCGCTGACCAGCAATTCCCCATCGGGGCTGATGGCCAGGGACACAATATCGTCCGTATGTCGCTGCAGGCTGCGCCGAATTTGGCCAGTGGCCGCATCGCAAATATTAATTTCCCTATCCTGGGTGCTGGTCACTAGGGTGTGGCCGTCGGGACTCAGCACCAGGGTACGAATCCAGTGTTGATGGGTGAGTAGTGTTTTTTGTAAGGTGCCAGTGGCGACTGACCAGCGCCGGACTGTTTTATCCTGGCTGCCAGTGTATAGGCACTGACCATCGGGGCTAAAGACAACGGCCCGAACGCTATCGGTGTGCCCTTTGAGGGTGGCTACTGGCTGATCTTGATGCTGATCTTTATCCAGATGCCAGAGGCAGACACTATTGTCATTGCCACCGCTGGCAATCAACGTATCATCCGGACTAATGGCCAAGGCTCGCACCCAGCTGCTGTGGCCCTGTAGTGTTTGGTGCAGCTGTCCTTGGTGGAGGTGCCACAGTTTAATTGAGCGATCGCCGCTACCGCTGATGATGTAACGGCCCTGACTATCCACAGCGATGGAGCGGATCCAGCTGTTGTGGGCATTGATAGTTTGAGTACAGTGCCAGAGATGGCGACTTGGCGGTTGAGGAGAGGAGTTCACAGCCGCTGCTCGAGTAACTACATGCATTGGTCAGACGTTATTTAATACTGGCATTGCAGTCCGTGTCCGTAAATATAAGGATACGGATCTGCAGTAACGTACAGTTAACAACGCCTGCCATATAGATAATTCCCGATAGGCTCAGCGGAAAATTTATGTCTACTGACTCATTCGTTAGCTGATTTAAGGGCAAAATCATAGAGGGCGCGACTTACTCGAAAATTCGCTTTTGCTACCAAGTTATCTAACAAAGGTTTAACGGTATCTACCAGGTTTGCCTGTTTAGCTTGTAACAAGACACCCAATAAACCAGTCATTTGGAGACCAAATGCGGCTCCTGCTGATCGCCCTCTTCGTTCATCCATAAGTACTAAACTTGCTCCAACTTCTAACGCTAGAGCAATAGCTTCTGCTTCTCCACGGTCAATGTTTGCTCGACTAGACTGAATATCTAAAACAGCTTGGATATCTTGAACAGGCTGTTTTTGAATCCAGATTAGTTTCTGTACTTCTTGTTGACCAGGAACGCTTTTACCTGGATATACAAGTTCATCATAAACAGCTACAGGAATAAGAATGGAACCGTAAAGTTGCTGAAGCAGATGTAAATGATCAATGGCAGCCAGGTTAGTAATCGGAGATGTATCGCTAACGACGATCAAAGTAGGTCTAGAGATTTTAGTGTTTCAATATCGGCTTCTAAATCTTCCACATCATAGTTGAGGTAAAGATCTCGTTTAGCAAGCTGATGCTGGAATTCTATGACCGATAGTCCTGTCCAACTGCGAACCATACCACTGCTGATTTTGTCAGCTGTGTAGAGCATGATGGCAATTTCAAGTTTGAGTTCATCCTCACTGAGCTGAGCGGCTTCGAGGATCATGTCAGGAACAACAACGCTCATAGGAGTTGCTTGGCTGAAGGACAGCTATGTCTAAGTTAAACCTACAGTCTCTTTTGCAGAAACCTCCAGTTCTGGACACAACCAAGGTTTAGTTTAATCATAGCGAATCAGGCAATGCTGCCGCGTTTGCGGGCTTCTTTGTAGGAGGTGCCGACATTTTGCAGTCCGGCACGAATCATCTGCTGTTCGAGCAGGGCGAAAAAGCGGTTGCGATCGCCCCCCCGCACCACCGCCTGATTATGGGCTTCTGCCAGGGTCACCGGATAGCCAAACCCTTTCTGCACCTGGGTTAGCGTCAGGCTCAGCGCCGCGTTGAATAATTTGCTGTCATGGACCACCCACTCAGGGAACTCCACCCGCGCAATTTCAGCCCCCACATGCACGTGGCAAAAGTAGACCTGATGGTCGCCGTAGAGCTGCAAAATATCGGCGGAGCTTTTGAATAGGGGGCCACGCTGCCCTGGTTCTAGCAACGTGGCCCACAGGGTTACATCCCGCAGGGGGGAGAATACCTGACAGGGGGCACCGTCGGTTTGGCCCTCGCAGTGCTTTTGGCAGTCTGGTTGTTCATGGGGACAGCTTTGCAACCGCAGAAAGTTTAGGGCCTCACTGCTGCGCGACGCGCTGAGATAGCCCACCATGGGGACCTGAGC
>NZ_JADEXP010000363.1 GCF_015207065.1 Leptolyngbya cf. ectocarpi LEGE 11479
CATCTTGGTGGAAAAGTGAGTTCGAGAATGATAAAAATGCTATTCCAAAGCTCTTAGATTACCTTACTAAGCGTCTATGTTTGAAGGTTGACTTTTTACAAGGTGCCTCAGATTTATCATTAGATTTTTTGCCTGTTTCTACCAAGTTTAAGTTACAAAGAAATCAGGAAAATCCAAGTCTATTTAGTAATCTGGCTAGGAGTGTTGCCAAGGTCGTCTCGCAGCCGATGGAACGTTCCTATGAGCCTATAGAGAGTTCTGCATTGGCGATTAGGCAATCAATTCTTCAAAATCATTCATGTGTAAGTTTGAATAGCTTATTGACTTTTTGTTGGGAAGCAGGCATCCCAGTGGTTCATTTTGATAAAAGACCTAATGGGCATGTCAAGTCAGATGGCCTGGTCGTTATGATTGATGGACGCCCTGTCATTGTCATTGGCTCTTCACGACAACAATCAGCTTGGTTACTTTTTATACTGGCCCATGAGTTAGGACATATTGCTAACGGGGATTTGCAGGATGGAATTTTAGTAGATGACGCTTTTGTAGGTGGTGTCATCGACAAAGAGGAAGAAAACGCTAATCAGTTTGCAAGACAGCTTCTGTTCGGGGACAGCAAGCTGTCTTGGGATAGCAAGCTGAGCAGAAATGGTTTGCTAGATGAAGCAAGACAATTAAGTCGTACACATTGTCTTGATGCCAGTTCTGTTGTACTGAACTATGCTTGGCAAACAGGTGATTGGAAATGTGCGATGATTGCTCTCAAGATATTAGAGCCTAACGCTAATGCCCCGGCTCAGATTAATACATATTGTCAACGCAACTGGGTAAGCATTGATGATGAGAGTCGAGAGTACCTTGAGCGGATAAATATTTTAGCTGATTGAGAGAGTTTATAAGTTTAATGCTTCAAGAAATTCTTGCTTCGTGAAATGTTGGCAATGATGACCTGCGGCGGGAGTTTAGAAAACCAGGCTAGAGATTTTGATCGCCAGGGCTCTGACTTAGTCGAATACCCTGAGTAGTAGAAGTTTAGTGAATTCGTTACTTTTTACTTGACGTCCTAAATGTCTTAGCGGTACTTTAGTTCTCACGCCCTTCTGGACATGACCACAAAGCTCAATAATTTAGCACCAGCGGCAGGTGTTACGACCACCGCACCGCTGGCTAACCCCGTGGCTGAGTAAGCAGTCCGAGGCTTGGGATACTTTATCTCATTGCTGCCCCGGTTTGCATCACATAATCGGGGCAGCTAAACGTTGAGCTTTGGTTTCTTACCTAACCGCGTCTGAGTTAGAGCCTGTAGTTTTCTCGACTATAAGCTCGATCCATAGACGTGGCAACGGTTTAACAACGCTAACGTTTGGAGACCAAAGCTTATGTTTGTCGATATTACCCAGGGCGCAGTGGCGTCCACTCTGCCGCTTGGCACTGATCCGCTACCTGAGCACCAATACGAAACCGTCCGCCATCTCGTATTTGGCAGCCTCACCGGGGTACGGCTTACCATCCAAGACCTGCACAAAAAACACTACGCCGAGCCCAACGACTGGAGTAAACCCATCTCCACCGGACGGCCTAATGAGGTCATGGTCATTTTGACCAAACGGGTGGCGATGAAGGCATAGAGGCGTTATGGCTTGGGGTTGCGATCGCACCCCCAAGCTCACACCATCCTTCAATTACCCAGGTCTGACAAACCAACAGGTAGCAAAGCCATGCGCCAGATAGACCACTAACGCGAAGACCTTATAAATCGGTAATCGCCGTTGCTGCATCTATTCCAGATAGATATGCACCGTGAACGGTGGCAGGATAATCTTCAGACGTGGCTTCACCTGCAAAAAATAAACGGTTGTTAATAGTCTTTGCCAGCGTTGTGCGTGCATCAACATTGGCACCAACAGCATTAAAAGAATAGGAGCAGCGCGCAAACGGATCTGCCGCCCAGCGGGTGACTTGCCAGCTCTCAGGGTCTGGAATGTCATTGCCGTAAATAATTCTGAGCACACCCATGGCATCGGCGACAATCTCCTGATCGCTCCATGCTTCGATTTTTCGGGCGTAATCAGCCGCATTGAAGCCCAGTAAAACCGGCTGATTGATATAAGTCGACAGATTGAGCCACTCATTCCATCGGCCATGCTCATCCGATATCCAATTCAAAATCTCTTTATCCTTGTCCCAAAAGACATAAGGAAACTTTAAAAAGAGCTTATCAAGTAATCCCGCACCCATGACCTCAATCGCGTCCTGTTTTGCCACCGGCAGTGGGGGGTCAAACTGTACTGTGTTATCTTTCAATACACCAATGGGTAAAGTGACGATAGCGTAGTCGGCCCCAAAAACATTTTGATTGGTCTTTACAATGACGCCTTCATTTTGATAGCTTATTTTTTCAACAACCTGCTCCAGTTTGATATCCAGATCTTTAGCCAAGTAGTGTGTAATCGCGCTATACCCATCCAGAAATAGCACATCTTCTCCAGAGAACTCCTCTGCGTCATCCGCACTGATGGCAGAAATCTCGGTTAGCGACCCACCCAGCTCATGCTCAATCATCGTATTCATGAGATGCATGGCAGACTGTAGTTGCTGGTTCGACAAGTCTCTCCATAAAGGTGTGTTCTCAAGGACGTCAAATATGGTTTTCCCGTCTGAAGCGTTACGATATGCCGCACGGATTAATCTATTGAACAGGTGTATCATGTCTATCTCTACGTCATTAGAGACAACACGGCCATCCGTTCCGTATAAAATGGCATTATCATAATCTGTTTTAGCTCTTACGATCCCGATCTGATCAGCGAGCTTTGTCAGAGGATTTTCCTCCACCCCGTGAATCCAGGAGGCTCCCAAATCAACAGGAATTTCAGGCCATACATGACTTGTCCAGACTCTCCCACCGATGCGATCTCTGGCTTCAAGCAATGTCACTTTATAGCCTAAATCATGTAGTTTTCGTGCCGCAGCTAGTCCTGCCATACCTGCACCGACAACCAGTGCAGATTCTTTTTTAATAGACTTGTCTGCAACAGTCTTCTGACTACAGGCTGCTATTGAAATGGCTATAAAATATGTCAACAAGAATGTTCTTCTGTCCATTATTGGCACCGGGCCGAGAGCTGACATGAACAAAACAATAAAAGCGAATTATTAGCCGACTTTTTCCTTAAGCTGCTTGCAGAACATAGAACGTATAGCCGTAGGAGTCGCTGAATTTTTCAAATAGTTGTATCTCTTCTTTAGTTTCACAAATAACTGATTGCATAATTGGGGTACTTTCGATCTGCTGCATCCGCTCATGGAGTGGGTCATAATAATTGACCCACCAAGCCTGACTCGGTAGCCGATGCGTAGCAAGTATGCTAAAGCCAGACCTACTCGCCCGAGCGATATTCTCAGCCTCAGTCCCCATTATTGGATAAGCGTTTTGCCAATACGCGCTAGCAGCCTTTGGCACATCATCGGTAAACCAGCTCATTTCTGATATGACGGCAATGCCGCTGCTGACAAGAAGAGGCCGCCAGATTTTCAGAGCTTGCTCAAACCCAAGATTATAAGCCGCTCCCTCTGACCAAAGTAGATCAATGGAATCCACTGCCCAATCGAGTTTAGCCATGTCACCATGAATCGGAATAATTAGATGCTGAAGACCAGCCTGCTTTGCACGAATCTTGAGTTCCTCGATAAAAGTAGATGAGGAATCCACTGCTCTGACAGGGCTTTGATAGTATTGTGCAAGCAATAATGCACTAGCACCATTTCCACATCCTAAATCAGCAATTCGCGGCTTATGGGGCACATTAGAAAGCGTGCTCAAAATATTGCGTGAGAAGTCAGAGTCACCTGGGCCTTTACGATCAAGTCCCAGGTGTAAATTAGTCAACGCGGCAATGTACTCAGCGTCTGTACTCATATATATTTTTGTGGCCCCAATACCAATGGCCGTCTGTTGTTTAGCTGGTAATTTAATATTAGATCTGCTGGATAAGATCTACACGTCCGGATCTTATATAGCATCTATCATGGCACTACCTACTCCACTGCGTTTGCTCGATATAGAACTATTCCCAGGTTCTCTCCCATCGCCGATACTCAAAGCATGAAATCATCCTTTCGGTCAACAAACCGCCTGAACCCATGGCTGGCGGTCAACTATTCGCTAGTGTTTCCAGGCCTCGGGCAGCTATACAGTGCGTTTTGGGTGAAAGGCATCAGCCTGATGCTGATTACAGTTTTCATGCTCAGCTATGCCACCTGGTTCATTTTTGGGGCCAATGGCCAAACCCTATGGGGATTCTGGACGATAGCATGCATCCTGGTTGTGTATAGCTTTAGTATTTTGGATGCCTATCGCGGTACCCAGCCGGGATACGCTACCCGGATTTCAGTACCTCAGGGGAAGGCCGATCCATGGTATGCCGTTTTTTTGTCGCAGCTGCTGCCTGGATTAGGGCACCTGTATCTACAGCAGGCATTGGCTGGAGGAATCTTTCTGATTACAGGAATTTTAACAGCGTGGCTAGCAAATTCTGTTCCTCAATTGGTACCCATTCCACCGCTGATTTGGGCGCTGAGCTGTTATCACGTCTATGTCAGTTTTCCCCATCGCACCAAGCGTAACTCAGATGCGATCGCACTTCTTGCGGTCGGTCTCTTGGTCCTGCGGCTGTCCTTGGCGTCAACTCCCGGCTGGATTCGCCAGACAGTTGAGCAGTGTATTGTGCCCAGTGACTCGATGACCCCGACACTACAAGTTGACGATCGTCTTTTTGTCCGGCGTGATCGGGCATATCGTCCCAACTCGGGCGACATCATTGTCTTTACCCCGCCCGACAAAGCCCTTCAAGATCGTTCTCAGAAAGCCGAAGATCCCCTAGAAAATCCCCTCCTATATGTGAAGCGCGTGATTGGCTTGCCAGGTCAGCAGGTAGCCGTGAAAGAGGGGCAGATTTACATCAATGAACGCCCGCTTGCAGAACCTTACACGCAAGTAACACCTACCTATGATTGGGGACCTGAAACAGTGCCTGCAAACAACTATTTTGTGTTGGGTGACAACCGCCCAAACAGCTATGATTCCCATGTTTGGGGGTATGTCCCTGACGCCAACATTTTAGGTGTAGCCTACAAAATTTACTGGCCATCCGAGCGAGTTCAGCCACTGGAATAAATTACCAAGAAGTTATCAGACTGTTCCTGTGCTAGCACAGAAATGAGCTTAAGAGAGTTTTATGATACAGCTAAATATGAGAGTAAAGGGATTGGATATCTGTATAGATGATAGTGAGCAGTCTCTATCCTACTTGCTAAAAGTATAGAGATTCGCGTTCGTGTTTTTATTAGGTATCAAGATAGTCTGCTGGAATTGGTAAACCCTGAGATTTAAAGAATGAAAGCTGGTCAAAATAACCCTTTTGATGGATTATTTCTCCATTCCTGAACTGAAAGAAGCCACATCCTTTCAACCCACTTGGATCTTTCCATTGCAGTATCGCCGTATCTCCGCACTCGTAAACTCGCTCCTCAATGCACACCATTTTGGCTCGACCAAAATCAATTTCTAGTAGTTTGCGAATTGCTTCGCGGCCAACCAGAGGCTCTGAGAATACAGCTTGTTCATTCACGGCGTCTATCGCATACATATTGGCCAAGCCATCAATATCAGCAGTGTTGAATTTTTCTATCCAAGCTCGGATGAGTTCTGTCGGAGTCATAATAGGAACATCTTTAGGTTTACGTTTTAACCCAATTATAAATAATCTCCAACCTAAATTACCTAAACCGTAATGACACCCTCCTTTTATTGATTTAATCTCTAATATAGAGATTAATAAATCTCTCTACTCGCTGCCCTAAAGAGATTAAATGAGCAAAAGAAGAAGCGCACTTATAAAACCTCAATATTAGCTTTTCTGTCTATAATATTCGAGTAGCCGATGGTTGCCACTAAGATCAGTTTGACGTGTAATTTCGAGCGATAACTCAATTTCTCCCCTACTCAATGATGAGAAAACTCTTAAATCGCTCAGACAGATATACGTCTACACTTGTATTGGTGGTGGCTTACTGACAATACGTGACTAGGGCAAGGAGGTAAGGTTAACAGATATTGCCAGTATCTTTTCGGAATCTGTGAGGATACTTGCAAACGTTACTTTGCCTTGCAAATCTGGGATTTTGAAGGTGAGATTTGTAATGGCTCAAAATCGTTAGCCTTTATTACGCAAATTTATTCTGTCTACACCGTTGGACCAATAGGTGTGGCTCTCATCTTTTTCCAGCCATTCGATTAATAAAAACAAAATCTTAATCTACTGAATTTGGGGAGGTATGATGCTAGCCTGTCTC
>NZ_JADEXP010000364.1 GCF_015207065.1 Leptolyngbya cf. ectocarpi LEGE 11479
CGCCCAATCTGCGGTGGAGCCCCCGGCTTGTCTGTTTGTGGATGATTCAGACGGTCGTGAGTTTTCGCTGATCAACCAGGCTAAGAACGAATGGTTAGAACTTGTTGAAGGCAACACTTTTGGCTGGACTCGACAAAAAGACAGGCGTGCCATTTTTGTGCGTGCGGTCAAATTTGCTGACAATGAAGGCCAGGTGGGCGAACTGGCACCGGGAGAAGTGGCCCTGTATGAGCAGGTTGCATACCACGGCAAAACCTGGATTTTGTCTGATAGTGCTAAGGACGTTGCCGGTGAACATGAACGCTTTGGAGACTTTCAAGGTCTAAATGATCTAGCCTCGTCCATTCGCTTAGGCCCTGATACGGGGGTGACCTTATTTAAGCATTTCAACTACCAGGTTGCGGAAGGCAAACGAGAAGAAGAGATTGAGGATATCGTCAAAAATGTGCCAGACCTTCGAGAGAGTCAGATCGGCAACGATGCCCTTTCTTCTGTCAAAATCTTCAGAACTATCGAGCCTGAGGATGTGTTTAGCTCTTACACCACCAAACTGAGCCAGGACTATCGCATGGTGGGGGACAACCTGGAAGAGTTTTCGTCCTATCGCACCATTTTGCGGTTTAAGCCCGATGCTGGCGCGATCGCAGTTTCTGCCACCGATCTGACCCAAATCGAAGTTGCAGGCACCACCTACGACATCGATGAAGAGCGCTCGGTTACCCTCAGCCCCAATGAGCTGAATCTGATTATGATCACGTCTGAGGCCGATGGCCTCGACACCCCTGGGCTAAAGATTCGCACCAGCGAAATGGCACCCAATGAACGGGTAGTGATTTTCCCCAACCGAGAGGCCCATAAGCAAATCGCTGAGCTAGAAGAGGGCGCACTGTGGGATGCCAAGGATGCCAAAGGCAACTTAATTGTGGATCGCAACGCCCATACTCAAGAAGAAGTCGCCAGCGCCCAAAACACTATCAAACGGGTGATGGCCACCGTGAACTATGGTGACGATGCTCCCACAAACCGCGTTCAGTCAGCCAACCGGGCCGTCTCTGGCGCGACTATCGACAATCCTTGGGAGCTTACCCTGGGCTCGGTTGGGGGCAACAAACCAACGCGACCAGATGACGGTAGACGATCAGTGATTGTGAAACCTCCTATCAAAGAAAGACCGGTCAGCTCAGACGAATGGCAGAAACTGCTTACTCAAGCCACACCTGCTGAAGAAGAGGGTAGTCCAGAGGTCAGCGGTCCGGTCACTCTGGGCACTGCCAGGGTCTTCTCGGCCAAAAAGTTTGGCCGCCGCCTTGGCAGAAAATTTAAAAAGGCAATCAAAAAAGCCACATCGGTTGTCATTGGCAAGGTTAAAGACATTGTGCATGTGATTGTCAAAACCGCTGAAGGCATCATTGACTTTGTGGTGGACACCGTTGAAAAGGTAGCTGACTTTGTGGAAGGGGTGGTAGAAACAGTGGTGGAATCCATCAAAAAATTCATCGAGTTTCTACAATTTTTGTTCGACTGGGGGGATATTTTAGAAACCCAACGGTATTTAGTCCGTGCCGTAAACTCAGGCTTTGATTTTGCAACCCAGGCAGCAAAAGATGCCAAACCTATCGTCTCAGACTTTGTGGATCACCTGCAAGGAACGGTTGAGAACGGTATGAATAACCTGACTGAGTCATTGGGCGGTGATCCTTCAGAGGTAAAAGAGTCTAAGTTTAAGATGCCCGAAGCGTTTGAATGGTTTCTCTCAAAGCTACTGGGTGGGTCAAAACAAAAAGGTGCTAAGCCAGCACCAAATCTAGGGACGAATCCAAGTGAGGACTCTGCCCTAGAAAGCTTCTTTTCTAATTTCCTTGAAGCAATGGAAAATGCCATAGGTGCTGGACTAAGAGTATCTGAGGGCCTGATCAAAAGCATCCAGAAACTGATTAAAAATCCTCGACAACCGCAGCTTGCAGTCATTGAGATTATAGAAGCACTCAGAGATGCCATCATTCAGTCATTGTCAGCAGTAGAGAACATAGCTCTGGGGCTATTAGATGTGCTTGGAGAAGCCATCCAACAGCTTAAAAATTTGCTGAACGCCGAAATAAAAATCCCCTTTATTTCCGACCTGTTCAAGCTGCTCGGTGCAGGTAAGCTAACGGTATTGAATCTGTCTACTTTGCTACTCGCGATTCCGGTCACGGTCATATCTAAGATAGTTACAAACGAAAAACCGTTTACAGGAGCCTTGCCGCTTAATGCTTCGCCCCAAGCACAAACAAGGCTAGTAGCTTTAACAGATACAGAAACGCCATCTGATGAAAATCAACAGTTGCAGACTAGCAATAATGATAATAATGACAACGAGAAAACAGAATTACGCAGGGGAATTGCATTTACAACGATTACCGTTGTGGCAGATACTATTGGTCACGTCCTCAATGGGATTTTAGATCTTAGTGCTGCTGTTACTATACACACTGAAGGGAAGATAGATCCAGCAACTAAGAAATTAGAGATTATTAGCCTCGTGCTTAGTGGCGTCAGCTGGGGGTTCAGCGTTCCCTTTGAACGTTCGTTAACCTTCAAAAAAGATGACCTAGAAGTCTCTAGGGAAACACTCTTGTGGGGCTATAGGGGAGGATTATTAGCAGCAAATATTATCACTCTGATTGTGGGTGAGTCTAAACTTAAAGGAGCTCGGCTCTTGAGACGCCTAAATAAAAACAGTGTCAAGGTTTGGGCTGTAGCTAGTGCGATTGACATGGTGTTAGCTAGCGCTTATTTGGCTACTGTAGATGAAGATAATACAGCCATCAAAGTCTCTGATAGAATATCAGGTATAGTCTCGTGGGTTCCAAACATGGCTTCTTTAGCACTACTGAGCAAAGACCCTCGTGTAGCTTTCGGCGTACCGGCAATTGCCAACGGTGGCGCTATGCTCTTGAACCTGATATTCGGTCTCATAGTGATAAAAGAAGATTCTAAAGCTTTGATTAAATTGAAGCAAGCGTAGCAACAGGAAAAAGCAGGAAAAAGTCAGTCGCTTTTTCCTGTGTCAACCGAGCCGGGCACACCTATACTCAAGCCCCAATCGAAGTCTATCCTTTGGGCTGCTGTTTCAATGGGATTGACTATGCTAGCCGAAAGGCGTGGGCAGGTATCTGTTCTAAAAGCTGAAGCACGCGTTCTAAAAGTTGCACCGTTACCTCTGGCCAGCACGGGTCACGATAGCGAAAGGGCGCAGGAGATAAAAAGAAAAGTCCTAGGGCTGTGTACAGAGACAGTCGAGTATCAGAATTAAGTCCAACATTAGACTCAGAGGCCGTGTGATAGCCCGTGAGTAGATGTGATTGAATGTGTTCTATCTGAGCATAGGATAGCGATCCTTGAAGACACTGACACTCTAGATGAGCTTGAAAGTTACCCAAATCAACCATAGTGTCTCCCTGGGTAGCCCGATCCAGGTCGAGAATTGCGATCGCATCGCTCATCACCACTACCTGATCGGCATAAAAATCACCATGAATAGCTTGATATAGCCGAGGCATTTGGTGTAAGTGCTGAACCAGACGGTCACCAATTTGACGAACTAAATCTTCTACATCTGGCCACACAAAGCCTAACCAATCAACTAGGTCCAACACTGCTCGAATTTTAACTAAATTAGGATCGTTGTCTTGCGTAGGTAGGGTCTGCTGATGTAACTTTGCCAAGGCATTGCCCACGGCCTCTAGCTCAGAACGATTATTATCGGACTCAGTCAACAGTAATGCCAGGTCCTTCCCCGGTAACCACTCATAGCTAATGAGGCCATGCTCTTGAAATTGAGCTAAGGGTCGAGCTAGTTTCAACCCATCACAGGAATGAAGACTGCGAATATTCCTGCTAGCCGTTTCAAACCCTTTTACAGCATAGGCTTTCACTAAGGCCTGGGGCTGTCCGTCCTCAACCCATTGGGCGACATAGCGGCGCTCAGGTTTATACCGCAGTTGTAACAATTTACCCGATTGAGAACTGTTGGGAAAAAGGCGTCGATAGTCTTGCAAAGAATCTTGTAACTGGGTGAGATAGGCTAACCCTGGCAATTTAGAATCATTGGGAAATTCTGAGAGCTTTGTAGCCATTGAGGGTAGAACTTGGCGACCCAACCCCAGAGAACCCACTAGACCAGGGCGTTGTTGCCATGTTTTTACTTGTGTCGTATGTTTCTGATGCAAGGCTTTAACATAGAACGTTAACCACTGTTTTTTTAGCTGTAGTCGGTAAGCCACCAGGCAATTTGTTCCTAGCTTATAGCGCAGATAAGTTGGCTGTAATTCGCCTAATGATGTGTCAGGAAACAGCTGTTGGAGATTTGTTTCCTAAGTTTATGTTAGCGGACTTTTTCGATAGGGGTTTATCTCCTCGACGGGCTCAACGTTATTGGAACTTAATATAGAAACTAATTAAACATACTGCATAAGTTCTATGGGAGCACCATTTACTTCAATGAACGCAACTTTCAAACCCTCGCTGGGTGAATTTGGCTCGATAATTACATTTTTACCGATGAGTTCAGATTCTAGATCGTCTACTTCAAATGCTACGTGGGGAACTGTTTTTACCAATTCTGGATAGGGGGCATCTTCCCAATATCTCTGCCACTGTATACCGTAGTCATTGTTCTCATGATCCGACACCGTCATTTTTAAATGTGGAAGGTCAATTTCTCCTTCAAAGTTCTCTTTGGTTGGAATGCCAAAATGGTTAAACTTCATAGATTTTTTCGGTTTTTTCTCGTGTTGCAAGTAGAGCTGCATAACGTTGGAGTTCAACAGCGGCAGTAACTTTGGATTCTGATTAACTGTTTATGCTCCGCCGTTGCAACGCAGTGTTAGCTGGGTGGGGGTAACAACCTTATAAAACCCTCCTGCTCAAAATGTCGGTCAGTGGTCAATGCATCAGTTATGCCACGTTGGCGCATCAAAACAAAGCTGACTGCATCACACAAAGAATAAGTTTTATCCTCGCGAGCTACCAAGAGTTCCATGGCTTTTCGGTGCAATTGTTCATCGACCCATATCGTTTCAATGTCTGGGTTATCGGCTAAATCTACAACAAACGCCAGTACTTGAGGTCGAGGAAAACGACGAACTAAGGCAAGGGCCACTAACTCGGCTAGGACATGACTGTGCGTCAATAGTCTATCGCCAGCATCATGGATTAATTGAACCGCTTTATCGTGTTGTAGCTCATCCCGGTGGAGGTAGCACAGTAAGCCTGATGTATCTAGAAGCACTACTAAAACTGACCTCTAGTAATCATCTGAGTAAGCTTTGACGAGGTCAGCATCAATCTGGTCATTATCTGTATCTGTGGCATACCCTAGACTGACAGCACCAGCATGACTCCTAAACTTGCTCCGTGCCTGCGCTTGAAGCTCTGGTGAAAGCAAAATATTACTGACAAGACTACTCTGCCTACTAAGGAGTGTAACAATCCACTCCGTTATAGAGACACCTACGGCACTAGACTTGTGCTGTAGGTCTGCGTAAACTTCATCGCTGATCTCCAGGGTTAGTTGCTGACTCATACGATTAGGTAGTCAAGACTATATAGTCTCAATTATAGCCTGTGTTTCAAGAGTCAAGCGGCGCATGAGTTACACATGTCTAAATCAAATCGCTTCGCTTCAAAATGAAATTAGCTGAACTATCAAAAAAGTTGAAGATATTTGAAATTATTGCTCTGGCTCCACATCTTCTTCTTGCGAAGGTAGGTGGATAATTAGCCAGAGAGCTATAGCTAGGATTGGAGCCCAGAACCACGGAGAAACTAACGGATAGCTCAAGGTCTTAATGCCAAATCCTCCAGAAGCTGCGCCAACCATTCCCAAAAATCCGCCAATTGCACTCATACCTAATGCCCCTATTGCAATCCCGATTCCTCCGGTGGCAACACCTACAGTCCCGACAAGTAGTGATGTAAAGAACCCGACTCCAACACCAGCAACAGCTCCACTCCCAATAGAGCCTATTTCAGGAAAAATAATTGTGGTGTAAGAACCTGTCAGTGTTGCTAAATATGCTCCGTACAGAAGAAGAGATATTCCGATCACTCGTCTGTACCATACACTTTTACCGAGAAAGATTAGGCTTAAAACAAAGGAACTTACGGCTACGACTCCAATCAATATATAGCGGTTCCTAGTTGTTTAGAATACAATATGAGGCTTACCTACAGACTCTTGGAATCTCCCTTAGATGAAGCCTCTTTCCACTGATTTACGTCAGCGCATCATTGCTGTTTATGCCGATGGCTCGATCTCCCAACGCCAATTAGCCGAACGCTTTCAAGTCAGCTTGAGTACGGTTCA
>NZ_JADEXP010000365.1 GCF_015207065.1 Leptolyngbya cf. ectocarpi LEGE 11479
CTCACATCCTAGGGGTAAAAAGAAAAAAGTCTCCAAACCAAAACCTCCCAAAAATAAGCCGCATGTCTCTACAGCTCGTTTACTTGCTCAAAATAGAGAGCCTAAAAAATCACCTTGAAAGGGCTGGACTAAATACCTATATTTCGTACCACCATCTGGATAAATGTAGGCGGTTGCATCAAAATTTCTGGATTTAAGGAATTAAACAGGAAGCTTGTAAGTATAAAGCTTCCTCGTCACAGATACAGGTTTGTCTGTATCTATATCAGAATCATGCATCCAATCCTAAAAGACTGGTTACAAAACCTGGGCTGCCTCCTGCCCATAGGTTTCTTTGGCTTTTGTATGGCTTTCATTGTGCATTGGGTGGCCACTGAAACAGGTCCAGCCCGATTGCTGATCATCTGGCAGGCCAAACTTTTGGAGGGTCAACATTCTCCCAGAATCACCATGGCTGTTTTCCTATTGCCAACCATACTAGGGGCATGGCTGCTCTCTATCGGCTGTCGCCGAGTCCTGACCCGGTTAGGAGCCTACGATAGACCCGCCAACAATGCTGGTTTTAAAGGACCAAACGGCCATATATAGTAGCTAAGTGGCCAGCGGTGCGAGACTCGCCTACCAACCGTACTCAACTAATTGCTCTAGCTGAATCGTACGTTCCACCGCTAGACGAGCCCGACACTGATTTTCCAGTAGCTCTGGGTCTGTCGTTTCACCCGTTGGGAGCATAGCCTCATAGCGACAGTGTTGGGTACGATAGATCTGCCAACGCAGCTGGGTGAGTTCTGGTTTCTCGGCGTCAGGCTGCCTTTCCCTCAAGAGGTTACCGTAGGCTGCGGTCATTGATGTTTCGGCCTGGTCTAAGTCAGTCGGCACTGGCCCCCAAGCTTGAATCGCAGCAATACGCTCATTGGTGGTACGGGCCAGACAGTTATTGAGTACAAATCGGTATAGGGACCCCCCTTTCACCTGCAGCGCTGTTAGCTGACAGTGGCTATTGCGAAAGGCCTCCCACATGATTTCAGCTTGAAAAAGCTGGGCGCTTACCTGAGGGGGCAGGTCCAGGGATGCATCATCCAGGCTCTCTTCATGGAGCGTCTCAGTTAAACGCCACCAGCGCTCAGCACAGCGATTCATGGCGGTTTGTGACTGGCCTGCACAGTGGGGGCGTACCACCCCTGGAATCGGCTGCTCAGTATCGCCAGAGGCATTGGGAGCCATCTCTTCGGCGGAAGCCGCAGCACCCAACAAACCCACTATCACCGATAAAAAAGCCGCCTGATTTAATAGTTTCATGTCTTGACTAACGGAGACTATCTACCAAAAGCACACCCTGCTAAAACAATAGTAGATGACTGAGACGCTGTTGGGATAGCCGTGTCAAACGCTTCAGCAGCCTAGTCACAAAACCTATAGCTTCTCTTATGGTTTCCTCTCATCTTTTACACAGCTAATTCACAATTTTGGCGTATACAATGCCTGTGCCAGCTGCTGAGTAAACCTCAAACCGTATTTCTTGAAAACATGCACCTGTCTGACATTGTCATCAATGCCTATGACTTCATTTTATTCACCATTGCCCTTTACAGTTTCCACCGGCTGCTGATCATCTGGCGGCTTTACCGCTGTCACCACCTATCTGCCCAACCCTGCCACTACTATAGCGACACCGAACTTCCCAAAATCACGGTGCAGCTTCCCATTTTTAATGAAATGTATGTGGTAAAACGGCTGTTGCAGGCCGTCTCTCAGCTTAATTATCCGGCAGATAAGCTAGAGATTCAAGTGCTAGACGACTCCACTGATGAGACTAATACGGTCTGTCAACAAGAAATCCAAAAACTCAAAGAGCAGCATTTAAATATCCAACATATTCAACGCCAGCAGCGTCAAGGCTTTAAAGCAGGTGCGCTTAAGCATGGCCTAACTGTCGCCACTGGAGAACTGGTTGCCATTTTTGATGCTGACTTTGTTCCACAGCCCGACACGTTGCTCAAAATGGTGCACTACTTCTCGGATCCCAAGGTGGGAATGGTCCAGGCTCGCTGGGATCACCTCAATCGCCACTACTCAACCCTGACTGAGCTGCAGGCCCTCATGCTAGATGCGCACTTTTTAGCTGAGCAAACATCCCGCAGCCGCACTGGCTGTTTTTTTAACTTTAACGGCACCGCTGGCATGTGGCGTATGGCGGCCATCACCGATGCTGGCGGTTGGCAACATTCTACTGTTACCGAAGATTTGGATCTGTCCTATCGGGCTCAGCTGCGAGGCTGGCGATGTATTTATCTACCCGATATTGGGGTGCCAGCAGAGCTACCCATGGAGATGAATTCATTTAAGTCCCAACAGTTTCGCTGGGCCAAGGGGTCTAGTCAAGTGGCCAAACGGCTGTTGCCGTCCATTTGGCACGCTAACCTGCCAGCCTACATTAAGTGGGAAGCCTTTTTTCACCTGACCAACAACTTCAACTATCTATTAATGATGGTGTTGCTGATACTTTCTTTACCCTATCAGCTTTATGTGATGTCCCACAGCTGGCAGTATGCGCTCTTTTTCTATGTGCCTTTGTCTCTAACCACTAGCTTTAGCTTGATTACCTTTTATGTGATTGCACAGCGACAGCCTAATGGCGGCTGGTTTTCTTGGCGACTACTGCGGAATCTGTTTTTGCTGATGGGGGTGGGGATTGGGCTGAGCATTAACCAATCTTTGGCCGTTTGTGATGGTCTGCTGCGCAACAATCGTGACTTTGTGCGGACGCCCAAGCATGGTGTCATTGGGGTGGCAGAAAGCTGGGTAGATAAAAAATATCGCGCCGCTAAAAACTGGGTGCCCTATATGGAATTGGTTATGGTGGTGTATTTGGTCATGACTATTGCGATCGCAATCACCAACCATCACTATCTTTCCCTACCCTTTTTAATCTTATTTTTAATAGGCTACGCCTACACCTTTAGCCTCAGCGTTTTCCAAACACGCTAATCGCTGAGCTTGGTTACAGCTAACCGTAAATCTGGGGTAGGGCACATAAATCCTGCTTGCAGCGTTATTTTTTACAGATAATGTCAACCATCTAATAGCCACCCAAAATCCCCTTACGTTTGGCCTGACGTTCGGCCCAGCCAAACACCAAGAGTCCCAACGTAAAATAAGCCGCCCCATTCAGTAGAGCAATACCTAGTAAAGAGACTTCTAACCCCTCTCCCCGAGCCATCAGATCTCTCAGTAGCCCCGTACTGGGCAACATCGGTAAAAAGTTAGCAATCAGTTTAGCCCGACCGCTCCATTCTTCAGTCGGCGCTGCTAGCAAAAACAACAAAGCAAATTGAAAAATTGGCAAAATCTGTTGCACCCGTTTAAACACCAGCGCACAAGACCCCATAATGAATGCCAAACCATAGGCTGCCAGCAGCAGCGTTAGTAATGGAAAAATCAGCCCCAAAGGAAATGAAAGCTGGCTCCCCGTAATACCCATCAGGATAAACAAAATCAGCACAATGATGCTCATCCGTAGCGCTAAGCTAGCCACTGCCCGAGCAAAAAAGATGGTTGGAGCCGCAAAGGGCGAGAGAAAAAGTTGCTCTAACGTACCAGTCTGAGCCTCAGACTGAATATTAAAGGCAATATCGTTAACGATATACAGCGCCAGGGTCCACAGTACATAGCCCACCACCACAGAATCTAACCGATCGCCAAAATTCATGGCGGGGCCTGCCATGTATTGGGCACTGACAAACAGACCATAGAAAACGGTGGTGATAATGACGATCCCACCTATAATCTCGGACGGATATCGTATGAATTGAATCCACGTCCTTTTCAGCTCGCCAATGAGTAGATTAAACATGCAAAATCTAGATGGGACAGGTTGTCTACATGATGATAGATAATGGAGTTTTGCCCAAGGCTTGAGTTGAATCGTCAGTCTATAAACTGGCAATTGATAAATGACATCTTACTCAGCAACCCCTACAACCTTAGACTCCAATGCCACAGGTACCGATGACTCCAGAGGAGATGTCTACGAACGGTTCAAAGCATCAGGTTTGATCGGGTGTGTTTTCTATAGAAGAAGACCTCTCCACCACCTACAAGCAAGTTCTGGCAAAGGAGTGGAGCGAAAAATATGATCATCGCTGACACTGGTTTTTGGGTGACGCTGATCGACCAAAAAGATAGCTACCATGCAGCAGCAGACCAAGCATTGCGAAAATATAACGAGCCGTTAATAACGACTTGGCCCGTTATGGCTGAAAGGCAGGCACAGCTTGATCCTTGCCCCCCCGAAGTCAGATGGATCTAAGGGACTGGCTCGAAAATGAAATACCCGTAGATCGAGTTTCGACTCCGCTCAACTCTCGAAGCTGGAATGTGGAGCGAAGGCGAAACCAGGTTAATCGGAGACATTATTATTTGGCCGCAGATCCCTAAGCTGCTAACGCTGGATAGTCGACATAGCCTTTGTGATCGTGGGTGTAGAACGTGCCGGGATCGGCTTCATTGAGTGGCGCACTTTGCTGAAATCGTTCGACTAAATCAGGATTGGCGATAAAGGGAACGCCATAGGCGATCGCATCTGTCTCATTCGTCTGAATGGCGGCAGCGCCCGTTTGGGCGTCATAGCCTCCGTTTAAAATAATGGCTCCTTCGAAGGCCTGACGCAGATAGGGTAGGATTCGTTCAACGCCTTCCTCTGCTGCCATAAAGTGCCCTGGCACGGCTTCTATAACATGGAGATAAGCTAGATTAAATTGGCTTAGGGCTTTGGCAACATAGGTAAATGTGGCAATGGGATTGCTGTCTTTCATATCGTTGAAGGCGACATAGGGAGACAGGCGCACGCCGACGCGATCTCAACTCCATTCTTTCACCACTGCTTCCGTAATCTCCAATAAAAATCGAGCCCGATTTTCAGTAATGCCGCCATAGCGATCGGTACGCTGATTAGATCCATCTCGCAAAAACTGATCAATGAGATAGCCATTGGCCCCATGGATTTCCACACCATCAAATCCGGCAGCTTTGGCATTGCGTGTGGCTGTTACATACTGTTCGATTACACCTGGAATCTCTTCTAGGGTGAGGGGACGGGGCTTAACAAAAGACTTTTTGCCCAAGGGTGTGTGAATCTCTCCTGTGGGGGCAATGGCCGACGCGGATACGGGCAAATCACCGTTGGGTTGAAAGTCGGGGTGAGAGGCCCGTCCGGTGTGCCACAGCTGTAGAACAATCTTGCCACCGCGCTGATGGACCGCTTCGGTAATCTTTTGCCAACCGGCAATCTGGTCAGCATTGTAAATGCCGGGAGATTGCTGCCAGCCTGCGGCTTGCTCAGAGATTTGGGTAGCTTCGGAGATGATCAGGCCAGCACTGGCGCGTTGGCTGTAGTATTCCACCATGAGGTCGTTGGGAATGCGGGAGACGCCGGACCGGGCACGGGTGAGGGGGGCCATGATGATGCGGTTGGGAATTGCGATCGCGCCCAGCTGCAGAGGTTGAAAAAGTGCGGCTAGTGCTGAATCGGCTGGAGAGGTAATTGTAGAGATAGCCATAAAACTTGCCTAGTTCAATTATTCGAAAGTTTCGAATAATTGAACTATAGCGTACCTGTCTAACAGTCTGCAACTAATAGAGATGTTCCTTTTTGTCTAACAGGGAACTAGACAACCTCTCCGTTCAGAATTTTGCGCGTGGCGACAAAATTCTGAACCACCTCACCGAGCACCCAAACACGCCATTCGGGATACCCATTATATTCTTCTGCTGGGTTTTAGGGCGGGCAGCCCCGCCCTGACCATTGGGGTTTGGGGCACTCGGAGGAGCCCCAAGCAACCGACTTCGCAACCTAACCAGCAGAGAGGTGCGACGCGTCACACCCTACTGGCGATGCCTAATTCACCCTGACCCGTTTAGTCAAAATCGCCATCACCTCATTGGGCCGCCCCGTCGCTAAAGGCCGACTCCAATCATTCGGCTCAGCATAGTTGAGCTTAAACAGCAACGAAATCGTCGCCTGCACCGAGCCAAGCGTACCCAGCAGCAACACCCGCACATCCTCATACTCATAAACCGGCAACGCCCCATCAGCAGGGGGATCCGTGGGCGCGCCTGCGCCCTGATTATTATTAACAAACATGGACTCTGATCTCCAAAAAACAACGAGAGGAAACCAGAGACCACAAAATAGCCACCCCGTGCATATATGCAATCCGGGGTGGCATCAGGTACATTAAACCTGCGCTCCCAGGTTGTCACCGCAACGTGGGGGTGTAGTCACCAGCATGGTGTTGGTCGCACCTGCTGGTGGCGCTAAATTATGGGC
>NZ_JADEXP010000366.1 GCF_015207065.1 Leptolyngbya cf. ectocarpi LEGE 11479
CCCAAACCTCGAAAAACACGAAAGGCACGAAAGGCACGAACCAATACCTCCTAAAACGTTGTTAGTGTTCTGATGGAACTATGGCTAGGGCATTACAATGTCCTAATCTTGGAATTTGGAATTGCTGGCTTGATCCCCTAATTACTACTATCTCTGCTGATTTACAGGCCAGTCCCACAGACGGAATTAATCGCCTGGTTGTATCTGTGGTTGAAGCAGATAGCTTTAATGCCGTCTATACACTCGACAATAAACGTTCCCCCAGTGTGGGAACTATTCGCAATCAGCTACAAATCACTGAAGCAAATCTACTCGGATTGGGGGATAGTCTTAGCATTGGAACTAGCCTCACCAGCGGTAGCCAGGGAATCAATGCTAATTATACGCTGCCTGTTAGTCCCCACGGTACTACACTCAACTGGACCATCGATCTTTCAGACAATGATGTAGTAGAGGAACCATTTGACGACCTAGATATCAATTCGGATTCTAGTTTTTATGAGCTGACTCTAAAACAACCTCTGTGGCGCACCCCAAGCCAGGAGTTTGCCATTGGACTCATAGCCTCCCATCAACGGGCTCAGACGTCTCTAGGTTTTAATGATCTGGGTCCTACTGCCCTAGCGCCCGGTGCTGACGACCAAGGGCGTACGCGAGTATCTGCCCTGAGGTTTTTTCAAGAGTGGACCGATCGTACGCCGCAACAAGTTTTGGCATTGCGATCGCAGTTCAACCTGGGTCTAGATGCCTTAGGTGCCACCATCAATACAGGAAATGATCCTGACAGCCGCTTTTTTTCTTGGCAGGGACAGGCCCAATGGGTGCGTGTTCTCAGGCCTGACACGCTATTACTACTCAGGAGTAACCTTCAACTCGCCACAGATCCGCTATTGAACCTGGAGCAGTTTAGCCTGGGTGGTCAGTCCACCGTCAGAGGGTACCGTCAGAATCTTTTATCCACTGATAATGGGCTGTTGGCATCTGCTGAGGTACGGTTGCCCGTGTGGCGCGATCGCGATCGTCGGCTCTTACAGCTCACCCCATTTCTAGATATGGGCTATGGCTGGAACATGGAAGGAGACAGCCCTGATCCATTAGCCAGCATAGGTGTTGGGCTATTGTTTCGCCAAGAAAATCTCACAGCCCGTCTCGATTGGGGTATTCCACTTATCTCTGCAGGAGATGAGAACGATTCCTTACAAGAGAAAGGGCTGCACTTTACACTACAGTATTCATTTTTTTAGTATCCGGCCACATCATGTAGTTACGATAAATAATTTTTATTTTTTAGTAAACAGCGGACTGTCAAGAACACAAATACGGTATGAGTATCGTAGATGTCTTTAGATTTTAGGCATCTTAGTACCGAAAACGTCCTGGTTGTTCTATGGCTCATTGTCTCTCTGTCCGCTGGTTTCAGTTTGCCTTAGTAATTATTACCGGTCATATCGCTACTGCTGCCTATGCAATAACTCCAGGGTCTGCTGCTTCACAGACTGAGGTATCTAAACCTAACGTTGTTTTTAACCCTGAGTCATCTTCTCTAACAACAGAAATATTAGTTACTCAGATTATCCCAGATAATACCTTAGGGCATGAACAATCTACGGTTTCTGACAGTCATGAACAGACTCATATCAGTGGGGGAGCGATTCAGGGCCCTAATTTATTTCACAGCTTTGAAGAATTCAATGTCAATACCGGTCAGCACGTTTACTTTGTAAACCCTGACAGTATTGAAACAATTTTAAGCCGGGTCACTGGTAGCAATATCTCTGACATTGATGGGCTATTGGGTGTGGATGGTAATGCCAATTTATTTCTCCTGAATCCCAATGGTATTAGCTTTGGCCCTAATGCTCAGCTAGATATTCGCGGATCTTTCACAGCCAGTACGGCAGAGACCGTTGTATTTGCTGATAACAGCACATTTAGTGCGGTAAATCCTCAAGGGACCTCTCTATTAACCATGAGTGTGCCGCTAGGTGTGCAGTTTAGTGACCACCTTCAGGGAGCAGTGACCAACCAGGGTATTTTACAGACTGGGCAAGATTTAACCCTAGCAGGTCAGAATCTCTACCTAGAGAGGCAGCTAACGGCAGGAAAAGATTTAAGCCTGCAGGCTCAAGACACCGTTACTATTCGAGACACCGAAACAGACGCATTTCTTGCCCGCTCAGGTCAGAATCTTACAATTCAGGGAAATCAAGCGATTGATATTTTAACCCTACAGCACCTGGAACAGCTACCCTTTGTCAGCGGAGAGAATCTAGTTCTAGTCAGTGACGGAGCAATTTCAGCAGATGCACATTTAGAGAGTGGAGGAAATGTACAATTTTCAACCCTACAAGGAACCCCCGGTAATTTTATTAGCCTCTACGATCCAATTATCAGTGCCAATGGAGATGTGATTCTGGGTGACTACAATGGAGTAGCTCTTAAGATCGAAGCTACTGGAAGCATCCAGGCCGATGAAATTATTATCACAGGACCAGACCTTTTGTTACAAGCTGATGGGTCAGGTTCAGATGAAGACTTATTAGCCAGCAGTCGAGCCGTCATTCTTCGGGCTGGTGTGGATGCACTCAATGGGAACGAGCCGCCAGAGACTATCGGTGGTACCACTACTCCAATCGGCACCATAGCTGATAATCCTATCGGTAGCATTATTATTAACGGTGATATTTCTGCATTTAATAATGGTGGTAATGGCGGCGATGCAGACGATGGTGGACCAATAATCCTAACCGCAACAGGTAATATCGACATTAATGGAAATTTAGTTTCATTTGCTCAATCATCACCATTACCTGGCAATGATTCAGGCGATGGCGGGCTTATTACCCTGACTGCAGATGGCGATATCAACGTTGATGGAAATTTTCTTTCATTCTCTCAGGCATTGCCAAACAGTGGCGGTAGTGCGGGCGATGCCGGATCGGTTACTCTAACCGCAGATGGTGATATTGACATTGATGGGTTTTTTATCTCATTCTCTCAAACGGGAGAAAACAGCGGAGGTAATGCAGGCAATGGAGGAGCGATTACACTAACCGCAAATGGGAATATCAATGCTCCAAGAAATTTCCTTTCACACTCTGAAGCATCATCAGGCAATGCTGGCAACGGTGGTGACATCTCCATTACCTCAACATCTGGTGATATCACGACCAGCGGTAGCCTGAACACTATCTCATTTGCTGACTCTGGTGCCAACAATGCAGGGAACGGTGGAGATATTACTATCTTTTCAGACGCTGGTCATATTTCGACTCTCGAAGAGTTGATTACGTTTTCTACGTCAGTAGATGGAGATTCAGGTGCTGGCGGTACAATCTCTATCACTTCAAATTCAGGCAATATTCTAAACGAAGGGAATCTAGCAGCCAACTCACTTGCTGAAAACGGTAACTCTGGTCCCGGTGGGAATATCTCCATTGCTTCAGGTTTCGGTGATATCATTGCTAATGGACGAATAAATACATTTTCCTTTGCACCTTCTCTTTTAAATGCTAGCAATGGCGGGACTGTTTCTATTTCCTCCGATTCTGGCGATATCATGCTCAACGAGAGAATCAGCTCATTATCATCATCGACATTGGGTAATGCAAACAATGGCGGAGACGTCTCTATCTTGTCAATATCTGGCGATATTTCAACCAGTGATATAAACTCATCATCGTCTTTGTTTGTTCCGTTTTTTCAAAACATCCCCGTCGACATTACAACAGCAGATACGATTACCGGGGATGGTGGAGATATTTTGATTCGTTCTACATCAGGTGATATTGTAACCAATGGGTTCTTGTCATCATCATCGTTTTCACGGGATGGGAATGTAGGTGACAGCGGTAATATATCGCTATTGACCAAAGAGGGAACCATTCGTGGCAACAGCCAGATTAGTGCAGTCTCTATTTCAGAGCTAGATGACATAACTGGTGACGGAGGCAATGTCACACTACAAGCCAACAGAATCTCTGATCTAGAAATACGTACCATATCCAGTGCAGGTGCATCAGGAAATGTGGCAATCCAAAGCACTACCGATGGTCTCACGGCTAACAATCTGCGTTTGATTACCAGTGGTCAACTAGAAATTTCGCATCCTATATTTCCCAATCAGCCGTTTTTTTTAGATCTAAGTGATTTTGATTTCGATCAGTCTGGCAGAACAACCATAAGCAGCTCTAACGACCTGATCCTGAATAATGTTGAGCTTCTGAGTGATGCCAACCGGGTTGCTGATGCCGGGAATGTAGAGCTAAGAAGTAATGGAACTATCCAGCTCAACAACAGCCGAATTTTTAGCGATACTAAGCCCCAGAGCAGTGGTAACGGTGGCGATATCATCATTGCAGGCGATAACAATATTACCTTAAATAATAGTATTATCACAACCGGCACCGATGGTGATGGTCGTGCCGGTAATATTCTGATCACAGCCCCTCTATTAACTATTCAGAACGATACAAAAATCATTGGTGAGACCAGCAGTTTAAAACGTGGGGGCATTGGCGGAGATATCATAGTTCAGGCTGATGGCATCAATCTTTCAGGGGATAATACAGAAATATCGGTTAATACCAGTCGTGTCGCTGCAGCTGGCAATATTACATTAATTCCTTTAGGCAGGGGTAGTCTCCAAGTTTCCACCATTGGTGATGGAGCCCAGATTTCTGCATCCACCGAAATTGGTAGCAGTGGACGTGGGGGGAATATTACTATTCGTGATGCTGATAGTGTCCTTTTGAGCAATACAGAAATTCTTACTAGCGGCGATGGTTCTGGCGCAGCTGGCAGTATCTTTATACAAGATGTAGGAGAGTTTGTCATGCGGCGCACTAGCCTGATTTTAGCAGCAGCGAACCAAACGGGGCGCGGCGGCAATGTCGACATTGATGCAGGTTTTATTTTGACAATTCCTGAAGAAGATAACGATATTCTAGCTACCGCTAACGTCGGTCAAGGCGGTACAGTTTCGATTACAGCTAATCTCATCAATGGTTTTCGAGAGGTTGAGCTATTCAACCCAAGTTTGAGAGGAAATCGGATCAGCGACATCAGCGCTAGATCTAATTTTGGCTTTGATGGCACCGTGACCTTAGAGTCTGAATCCAACCCGGAGCTAACGGAACTACCAACAAATCTGAGCGATCCAGCTAACCGTATTGCTCAAACCTGTAGTACTGAAGTAGGTGCTGTTGTCGATGGTCTTACAGGGGATTTTAGTATGACCGGACGTGGGGGCCAGCTCCTCAGCCCTGCTGATATTGCGAGCCAGTACGGGCCACTCGAGGATTTGGGACCAGCAGCGACAGAAAAAGATTCATTCTCCACAGTAAATATCATGCCAGAAAGTCACTCACCTGCTACAAACCTACAGACTCAGACTCCCTTGCTAGATGCCCAAGAAGCCCTCGTTACTGCATCAGGCGATATTTTCTTGGTGACAGAGCATCGCTGGCATCCCCCGTCCTCATGTACACCTTGATTGATAACAACCGTCGGCAGCAGTCTTTTGCAGAGTATGTAAGAGTCTGTCAGTAGGTGAAAGCGAAGGTTAGAACCTCTATTCCCTAAGTTTTCTTTAATTTCCTGGGACGGTTACCGTAAATATTGTATGAGTATCGTAGATGTCTTTGATTTTGGACATCTAGTTCCAAAAACGTCTTAGTTACTCTATGGCTCATTGTTTCTCTATTCGATGGTTTCAGTTTGCCTTGGTCATTATCACCGGTCATATCACTACTGCCGCCTATGCAATGGCTCCCGGAGCAACTGCCTCGCAGGCTAAGTTATTTAGACCCGACGTTGTTTTAAACTCTAAGCCATCTTCTCTAGCTACAGAAACATTGGTCGCTCAGATTATCCCAGATAACACTTTGGGGAATGAACAATCCACAGTTCTTAACACTCAGGAACAAAATCGTATTAGTGGGGGAGCGATTCAGGGACCTAATTTATTTCACAGCTTTGAAGAATTTAATATTAATACGGGACAGCACGTTTACTTTGCTAACCCTGACCATATTGAAACAATTTTGAGTCGTGTTACCGGTAGCAACATCTCTGAAATTGATGGATTATTGGGCGTAGACGGTACTGCCAATTTGTTTTTGCTTAATCCTAACGGTATTAGTTTTGGTCCCAATGCTCAGCTGGATATTCGAGGATCTTTTACAGCAATACTCCGGACAGAATTAGGAGACTAGAACCCCGTAGTCACAAAGACTTGGAAAGTTGGGATGTGATTTAATCAAAGTCTCGTCTAAGTCTAAGTTTCGAATAAACCTGTCAATCAGATGCTGAT
>NZ_JADEXP010000367.1 GCF_015207065.1 Leptolyngbya cf. ectocarpi LEGE 11479
AAGGCATTGGTCTTTTGAAGTTAGTGGGCACCCACGATCTTGCTCATTATGCTGAACAGCTGATTAAGCGAGTGAGGCTGATTCGCCGTGCCGATGGCTACTATTGCCAGTTTTGTGTTGCCGTAGACAGAAAAGAAACACTTGAGCCGTCGGGGAACACAATTGGCTTAGATGTTGGCTTGGCCGACTTCTATACCGACTCGAATGGCAACAAAGAAGAGAATCCTAGATTCTACCGAAAGCGCGAAGCTAGACGAAAAAAACTAGCTCGGCGCGTCTCTCGAAAGAAGAAAGGCTCGGCCAACCGCAAGCAGGCAATAAATCGACTGGCACGATTCGACCTCACAACTTCACGCAAGCGAAAAGACCACGCTGTAAAACTAGCGTTGTCCGTGATGAGATCTAACGACCTCGTAGCGTACGAAGATTTGAGAATCCGAAATATGGTCAAGAACCACAACTTGGCTAAGTCGATTGCTGATGCGGGATGGTATCAGTTCAGAACGTGGCTAGAGCGCTATGGCGAGATCTTTGGCAGGGTAACCGTAGTGGTGAATCCCGCCTATACATCGCAAGAATGCTCGAGCTGCGGAACGATAGTGAAGAAGTCTCTATCAACTCGGACTCATGCTTGCAAGTGTGGGTGCACGCTGGATAGAGATGAGAATGCAGCTATCAACCTTCTGAACAAAGGACTGGCTACCGTGGGGCACACGGGAAGCACCTTGCTAGACAAGGAAAACGCCCTGTGAGATACGACCTCTTTGGGTCTGGCGGCAACGCTGGATCTGAAAGTTATGTCACTGACCAGGGAATCCCCGCACCTTCTGGTCGGGGAGTAGTCAATATCTTAAGTTTAGTAATGGCTTGGATGGTCTGCTCTTGGGTTTCGCATAGCAAACAATAGTTGCTATCAAGGTCCATCCCTTGGCCACGACTCAGCTGTTGTTGTAAAGGTTCAGATGCTTGGCTAAACACGAGTGTTAGTTGCCGATCACGCGCTAGCTTTGACAGTTTACTAAAGCTGAGAACAGCCGAAGCGTCTATACCTAAGACAGACTGAAAGTTTAAAACCAAATAGTCAGGGGAGCGTCTTGTGGTGGGATGGAGTATGTGCGATCGCACCTGCTGAAATAAAGATGCCGCATTGCCGAAAAACAAAAAACCTTGTAAATCAATCCAGTCGATGGTGCCCTGATTTATATCTAGACAGTTTTTAACATCATCAGACTGAGCAGTAGCAACAGCTTGAGAGTCAAGCTCCCCAGACAATACCCCCGGTTCAATCGGACTTGTCTGAGTACATTGGTACAGAAATTGCACAGCCGTCATCACCAGACCGACCAAAATACCCACAATAAAATCGACCCGATTAATCACCACCAGGGTAACCACAATCGTCAAATAGTCGTACCAGGCCAATCTAAACCAGATCTGATAGAGCCACTGCCAAAGCAGCTCTAGCCCCAAAAACAACAGCAGACTGCCTAAAATCGGTTTAGGAAAATAGGCCAAAAAAGCAGGCCCCAGGAGCAACACTGCAATACAAGGCAGAGCCTTAAACAGACCGGTCAAACGACTCGCCGCACCCATTTTGTGGACCAGTAAGGTACTGGGCAATGCCTGATTGCCAGCCATGGTACTCCCCAGTCCCGCTATCACATTGGCCAGGCCCACCGCCCGCAGTTCCTGATTTAAGTCCAAATCTCTCCCTAACGCCAGTTCAATTCCTCCATTGGTGAGCACCAGTGACAGCAAACTAACAAACACCAACAGCCCGAGGGTACTACTGTGCTGCGCGATCACCGCCCAATGCACCTGTCCTAGATCGCTAAAGGTGAGCGGCTGCCACAGGTTGCCGGCCGGAAACGGTCCCAGCAGCCATCCCTGCGCTCGAATCGTTGTCAGTGGTAGATGGGATTGCCACACCGCACCATAGAACAGCCCCGTAGCCGCTAGCAAAATACCGGGCATCACCATTGCCTGTTGGTAGCGCTTGGTAAACGCTAGCAGAATTACCGCTATCCCCAAACCTGTGCCCCAATGCAGTAGCGGGTCTGGTTCGATAAACCAAGCCAAATGAGAAAACGTCAAAGGTTCATCGGTCATCACCTGGACGGCTCCCCGCACCAGCAGCCAGCCGGTGGCCGCCATAAACCCTCCCACCACCGGATAGGGAATAAACTGTAGCGCATTACCCCCGCCAATAGCGCCTAAAAACCATAGGGTGATACCTGTGATGATAGACCCGATGGAAATAGCCATCACCACAGTCACCAATAGCTCTGTCGATGTAGCAGACGTAGCGAGCGTACTGGCAATTTGAGCCGCTAAGATCGCCAGCACCGCCGTGGGAGCGGCTAGAGGGGTGGCAATCATCCCCGGTAGCGAACTCATAAACGTCACCACAATGCTGATGGCCGCTGAGCTAAAAATGGCAATGCCAACGCCGACATTGAGATGAACAGCTAGGCTACCCGAGAAAATTAGGGCGGCGTAGGAAATGGCCCGAATCACCCCGATCAGACCGGTGATACTGCCCGCAAGAAAGCTAGAAATGAGGGTTTCTGGCTGTAGCTCCTGTACTAAAGAAGCAGGCGTGGGCCAGGTAAGGCTTTTAGGCAAGAAAAACGTCATTAGATAAACGAAATTTGGTTAAAAAAGCTATTAAAAAAGTGGATTAGGCGATGGGAAAACAACTACTTACTGCATTACTCTCAATTGTTGTTCTCGGCGCAGAAGGCTGTTACAGAGAATAGTAACAATGTAAGTTTGAAGAGCCTGTACCAGATCTGGGGCCTCTTTTTGCATTTGCTCGAATGTCTCCTTAGATAAGTAATAGAGTCGACTAGGCACATCGGTTACAACAGAATTTGACAGCGGTGCTTTACTATAAAATCGCATCTCTCCTAGCAGATGGCCGCTGGTACAGGTTTGCAGACGTTGGCGGTGCCCGTTGTCTTGATCAAGCAAAACACTGACCTGCCCCGATTCGATAAAATAGAGTCCCGTATGCATCTCTCCCTGACGGAAGATAAAATGTCCGGCAGGCAGAATTTGTAGACTGAGATATGTCACAAACCGAGCGGCCTGGTCTGCCGTCAGAAAGAGCTGAGTGAGCTGATCGACAAGGCTGGCCTCTTCAGCAACTGAGTGTGGATCACTGGCGGATAAAATCTGTTGTTCACACCATTCCAACCCTCGATCAATATCGACAAATAGCTGGCAGATATCTGAGTCAATATTTATCCCCCGCTGCAGTGAGAGTTTTAGCTCAGGGGAAAGATTGGTAAACGCTAATGAGAACTGATACTGTCGGGCCAGTTTCAATATCTTGTCAAAGGTCAACACGGCTGAAGAATCGAGACCGCTAACCTGGCGAAAGTCAATCAGCACATACCGTAAAGGCTGTGTTGAAACCTCGGGCTGGTCAGTGGTTAATCCCAAACGAGCACGAACTTTGCTCAGCAAATAGTTAGCTGTTCCAAAAAATAAAAACCCCTGCAGCTCCAAGACATAGATTTGATGCCCCTGCTGTGCCAGGCTCCGATTAGCTTCAGCGCTGCGATCCACATTGCTGCGGGTGGTGGCTCCGGAGAATACCTGGCCAGCCACATCCACTTGGCTGTAGTGATACATAAACAGAATCACCGTGAGCATAAAGCCCGTGAGAATACCTTGCAAAAAGCCAACGGTATTGATCACAATCAGGGTGACCCAAACAGTCAAATAGTCCCAAAGGGGTAGCTTAAAGTAAGCCTGGTACAGCCATTTCCACAGCAGGGATAGCCCCAGATATAAAATCACACTGCCCAAAACAGCTTTGGGTAAGTAGGAGAGAAAACTGGACCCTAGGGCTAGCACAGCGACAGAGGGAATGACGGCAAAAAGCCCCGTCAGGCGGTATTTTGCGCCAATGTCGTTAACTAGTAGGGTGCTAGGTAGGGCCTGATTTCCCATCATGCCCCCACCCAGTCCAGAGATCACGTTGGCTAAACCAATTACCTTAAGTTCATGGCTAAGGTTAAGGTCCTTGCCAATGACCAGTTCAATACTGCTGTTGCTCAGCAGCAACGACAGCAGACTGACCAGCATGACGGTAAGAATACCGCTGCTCTGGTGCCCAATGGCGGGCCAGTGTACCTGGGAAAAAAGCTGCAGAGTTAGGGGATGCCACAGCTGGTCACCCTGGGGAAAGGGACCTAATAGCCAGCCGACGGCACGAGCAGTTTCTAGCGACGTGCCAGTGCCCCAAAGCATGAGGTAAAACGACCCGGCACAGGCCAGAAGCGTCGCAGGCATTACCCAAAACTGGGACCACAAACGAGTGGCGGTGAGCAGCGCGATCGCAAACCCTAACCCCGGCAGCCAACACCAAAGTATCTGGGTCTGCCAGAGTGCGCCCAGGGACGACCAGGCCAGGGGAATATCCGTGGTGATTTGTACAAAACCCCGCGTCAACAACCAGCCTGTCCCCGCCATAAACCCACCGATCACCGGATAGGGAATCACCCGAATCCGTTCGCCCTGCTTAAATACGCCCAATCCCAACAGCAACGCTCCCGTCAAGAGGGCACTGACGGCAATCATCACCAGAACCGTCGCCAGCCTCTCTTGGTCAGGCACGGCTGCTAGATCTGCTGCGATACCAGTCGCCATGATCGCCAAGATGGCGGTCGGAGCCGCCAGGGGGGTGGCAATCAGGCCGGGTAGTCCACTGGTTAATGCCACCACGGCCAAGGTCATCGCTGTACTAAAAACAGTCAGGCCAAGACCGGTGGGCAGATGGGTTGCCAATGCCCCAGAAAAGATCAAACTGGCATAGGAAATCGCCCGAATCACACCGATGATACCAGTGACCAACCCAGCGGTAGCACTGGCAATCAGCACCTTGGGTTGAAAATTTTCCTGTAGCTGCTGTAATCCGAAAGAGGTCTTAGACAGCGGCACCAACCGTTGAAGCATGGCTTAAAAAAAACAGCCGAAAGGCTCTGAAAATACAGTCAGCGCCCAAGGCAACTGGCCTATTAATCACTAACTCATAACATTGACCGCCAAAATGTAACTTCCGCCACACTCGTAAGATCCCATTATGGTTAGTAACAAAGAAGCAGAAAACTGGTGGAGTATAAGAATCGATGATTAACTTACGCCCGCGCCTGGACAGCTTACTTCCCTGGAAACAGGCGCTAACTAGCATGCTATTGGGGCTATTGATAAGCAGCAGCATCTGCTTCACCAGCAACGCTGCTGCTTTTGCCGCCCCCGCCCCCAGTCAGCAGTCCATCACAACTCTCCAGGTGCATCTGGGTAATCAGGCGGGAGGCCTGGTCTTTGAGCCAGACCAGCTAACCTTTGACGCTGGCAAACGCTACAAACTGCTGTTAGATAACCCCAGCCCGACCAAGCACTATTTCACGGCCAAGGACTTCTCTGACGTGATCTGGACCCAGAAGGTAGAAGCGGGCAACGTCGAAGTCAAGGGCGCTATCCATGAGCTAGAACTCAAGCCAGGGGCTGAGGCTGAGTGGGTGTTTGTGCCCCAGAAACCAGGCACCTATGAGCTGCATTGCTCGATTGCGGGTCACGCTGAAGCTGGGATGGTGGGAGAAATTAGCGTTGCGATCGCACCTAGCTAGCCCCAGGTCCGGCCAGCCTATTGCTGAAATACTTTACGTTCCGGTTTCCCACATATTGGGAAATTGATGTATCCTTGCGGGGCAATTGGCAACGCGCCTGGATTAAAACGCTTTACGACAGTCACATGGCACAAATTTTTATCTCAGCAGGCCACGGTGGGTTTGAAAATGGTATCCGAGATTCTGGGGTAAAGGTTGATGGCATCACCGAAGCCCAGGAAATGATCCGGATCCGGGATTTAATTGTGCCGGAACTGCGATCGCGTGGATTCCAGGTTCTTTCTGTCCCTGACGACCTCAGCCTGCAGCAGAGCATCAGCTGGGTCAATGCTCGCAACCGTACCGGCGATATTGCCCTAGAGATCCACGTCGGTGCTTTTCAAAATACCGACGTTCGGGGGACAACGGCATACTACATTGCCAGTAATGAAGCCCGTAAGGCCCATGCCGAACTGCTTTTGCTGGCCTTACTCCGGCGGGTACCACAGCTGCCTAGCCGAGGCGCTAGACCAGACACCGCAGCGGGGATGGGGCGACTGGCCTTTTGCCGCCAGGTGGAACCTCCATCGTTGCTCATAGAGCTGGGCTACCTGACCAATGATCGAGACCGCACCCTCCTCACCAGCCGCCGCCGCGATTTTGCCCTGGGTCTGGCTGACGGGTTAGCCTCCTGG
>NZ_JADEXP010000368.1 GCF_015207065.1 Leptolyngbya cf. ectocarpi LEGE 11479
CTATAGGGTGAATACCGATGGTAACTCTGGCTGTCAACCTCTAATGAGTGATGCGATATCAGGGTAAACACTATCTAGAAAAATTAGCAGTGGCTGATTGGGCGTGTTCGCTGGGAATGTTGCTATTTGCCAACGTTCCTTCGCACCCATCGGCAACGCCAAAACATACTTAAACACGAACATTTATTGGAAAGGACTATGAGGGATATCGCTAGGAATTTTCAGGCACTGCCACTGATGTCTTGGATGGTATGGATCGCCATGGCAGCCATTGCCGCTCCAGTGATGGCCCTGCCGACAGCAGCGGAAGATGTCACCCTAGCCTCCGAAGCTTCCGAAGCTTCTGAAGTCTTAGACTCAGACTTGGATGCAGAAGAGTCTGAAGTTGCTGAAGACACAGCTAATGAAGCCGAAGCCGACATTTTAGCGATCGCAGCCGAGTTAGAACGCGACGTATCTGCAGCTGACCCCATCCTATTGGCCCAGGAAAACTCCGGTGAACTGGCGGATCCCTCCGATCCGTTTTTCTTTGATGAAAACTCCGTAGAGATGTCCGAAGATGGGGTGCTTGCGCCCCTATCTGAGACTGAAGCTCTGCCTGACAACACAGCAGACGGAGAGACTGAGTCGGTGGAGGGTCCCCTAACGCCGCCGTCTTTAAAGCTTCAGACGGCGGCCATTCAAGAAGGCGATGAGTTTTCGGCCCGAGCCCGAGTTTATGGTCACTATTTTTTAGAATCTAATGTTGCCGTGGTGGGTGCCGTTGATCTGTCCACGGGTGACGCCTTTTCAGATACGTCTTCGACCGGGTTTAACGTCAGCGAACTTTTCGTGGTGGCCTCGCCGCCCAATGCCCCTAACTTGCGGGGAGCCGTCGGTCTTATAGAACTATCATCATTTTTTGATCGCAATAGTTTTGCCAAAGATAGTCTGACCCACTTTATTAATCCAGTTTTTCAGACCAACCCGGCCCTAGCTGCCACCCAGCTAGAGTCTAAACCTGCAGCCTTGCTACACTGGCGACCGATTGATGAGGTGATTCTCAAAGCAGCGACGTTCTCGTCTGGTGGATTTGATGATTTAACGCTGGATGCTGTTGCCGGTGAAATCGGTGTGAACCTTGGCAATCTGATTGTGCGCGGTACCTATGTCAGCTCAACGGATGATGGCGATCGCGATGGTATCCCAGAGAGTTTTCAGTTCAACCGCAATGGGGTATTTGGACCCCGAGAGGGCGATCGCGAGGTGGCCTACGGCATTAACGCCGAGTGGTTTATTCCTGAGCTAAACGCTGGGCTGTTTGGTCGCTACGGTCACCACAGAAATGCTGATTTGGATATTTCAGGTAACACCTACAGTTTTGGTGTGAACTTTCTGGACTTATTTATCGACGATGATCGCTTTGGCATCGGCTATGGCCGTGGGCTGAGCGATAACGATCGCCGCCAGGGCGATCGCCCTGATGTATTGGAAACGTTTTACGACATTCGGCTGGCACCCAACGCCCGAGCTGCCGTTAGCTGGCAGCTACGGGATGAATTTTCTGAGTCGGTATTGGGATTCCGTATTCGCGCCGACTGGGACTTATTAGAGCTTTTTGATTAGTTGGCCTTATTGCCTTTATCTCTTGATATACGGAAGACTCCAGAAGAATCTATAGGAAACACTCACTGTTATGAACTGGTATCGTCGCACGCTGGGTCTGTGTCTCAGCTTTAATTTACTGACTGCTACTCCCCTGGTGCTGGCTCAGCCGGTATTGGCCCAGCTACCCAATCTAGATAACCAGCCGACGTTGGTACGTGAAGGCTATGCCCTATTTGAGAAGGGTTGGATTGACCCGGCCTTAGAAAAGTTTTTACAAGCGGTGCAGCAGTACCCTGACTCTGGCCTGGCTCAGCTGGGGTTGGCCCGCTCCTATCTGAAACTGGGGCAGGATGCTAATGCTTTTGAGGCGTTTCGACGGCTGACGGTTCTAGAGCCCACTAATGTGGAAGCGCTTAAAACGTTAGGACTGCTGGGCACCTATCGCCCTGAGTGGCGAAATGTGGGCATTGAAGCGTTGACAACGCTGCTGGAGCAGCCGGGGTACGTCCAGGATGGTGAGGTGAGAGCCCAGCGAGCCCTGCTGCTATTCTACCAAGGCCGTTTGACTGAGGCTGTTGCTGACTATGACATTGCCCTGGCCCAGACGCCTAGTCTAGAAACCCAGATTGGTGCGGCCCAGGTGTTTGCCTATGGTGGTCGCTCTGCCCAGTCTGTTGAGCTTTTTGAACGCTATGTCAGCACCGGTCAAACCCTCAAAATTTACGAGGCCCAGGCTTACAGCTTTGCTCTCCGGCAGCAGGGTCGGGCCGACACTGCCATTACGGTCCTAGAGCCCTTGCTCGATGTTAACGGGGATGTGACTGAGCAGGCCCAGCTCAAGGCAGAGCTAGCCACGTCCTATGCGGCCAATGGTGAGTATGAACGGGGTCTAGCCCTGCTGGATACGATTCAAGGTCAGTCTCTGATGGTGGCTCGGGCATTGAGGAGCATGAGTTTCTATACCGATGCCCCTGCGGTGCGAACACGGGCTATTGGTGCCTATAGAGAAATCCTGTCCAGTTCAAGTTTGACGGTGGGCACAGCTCGGGAAGCGGCAGATGCCCTCAGTGTATATGCCAGCAGTCGGTCCACCACCCTAGCTACCTACCAACAGCTGGCGGCTCAGTATCCTGACGATATTAGTCTTTATGTCCAGGCCAGTGTCTGGGAGCGACAGCTGGCTCAAATTTCGGCCCAGGAACTGCGGCAGCGGCTGCTGGCCATCACCCTGCCCCAGAATCCTACTCAGCTGCGCTACATTGCCAGTGGTCTAGCCCAGCTGGATCCGCCGGATGTGGAACTGCTGCCGTTTTATCAAGAGGTGCTGGCGGCCACTTCGGCAGAGCCCTTTCTCCACTATCGTCTGGGACAGATTTATCTGCAGCAAAACAAGCTAGAGCTAGCCCAAGAGCAGCTGCGGTTATACGCTGGGGACGATCCGGCTGTACTGCTATTCCAAGCTGAGCAGGCCCGTCGTCAGGACGATCTTGATACAAGCATCGCGATTTATCAGCAGTTAATTAATAGCCCTAGCAGCAGCAATGAGGTGGTAACTGGGGCGCTGCAGGGGTTGGCCGGTATCTATCAAGGTCAAGGCCGCTACGCAGACGCGCTAAGTCTATATGAAGAGATTATTGCCCTCAACCCTGGCAATGATGCCAAAATCCTAGGCCAGACGAGCTTGGCCTACCAGGGGAAGTTTATCTCGGTTGAAACTGCTGAATCGGTGCTAGAGCAGTGGCTAGCTGCCCACTCTGCCAATGAGAATCCGCCTGAGCTATACAGTTTGGTGGGGGCTCTCCCCGCCGATCCGGCCCGTAGCGCTATTTATGAGTCTCTATTAGTGACCAATCCTAGCTCGTTGCTGATTCGTCAACGGCAGATCCAGGTACTGGCGATGAGCGATCCAGATGCGGCCAACGAGGCGGCGGCCCAGCTGGTGGCGGCCAATCCGGAGGCTCCGGAGGTTTACTTGCTCCAGGGTCAGATTGCCCAGGATACGGGTAAGCTATCTACGGCATCCAGAGCCTATGAAACTTTGCTGGAGCGCAATCCCGAGCAGTTTGATGCGATTGTAGGGCTAGCAGGGGTACGGTTCCAGCAGCTGCGGTATCAAGAAGCGCATCGTCTGTACGATCAGGCCATTGCGATCGCACCCGACGACATCAACCTACGTCAGACCTCCATCAGCCTCACGGTGGCGCAAGACCGCCCCTTGCAGGCCCTAGAGGAAATCAACGCCCTCCAGAGTCGAGTGCCCAGCAGTATTGGCCTACAGCGTCAGGAACTCCTCATTAAAGAAGGTCTGTTGCTACACCGAGGGTTCCAGCCTGTTTGGGAACGTTATTAAACTGTTTCTAAAGCTAGAGCCGTTGTTTGTTAAAAGCGTGAATCTCAGCGCGCAATTTGCATGAGTTCTGAGGCGGTGTGCCAGGATAGGGGCAGTGGCTCCTTGGCACACTGCCCCTATCCTGGCAATTGATACGCAGATTGATACGCAGTATTACCCATCAGGTGTAGAGCCATTTTTATAAGTGGCAAGCCATGAGATATAGAGCTATTTTCATTTGTTAGGACATTAACAACACCAGGCCAGACAAAAGGATGAGACAAACATGTTGTCGAGAGCGGTCTTTAAATGGATAAAGCGCTGGGGCTGTCTGGCGCTCGTCGGTTGCATAGCCAATGTTTTTATTGCCAGCTGTCTGCCACCGGTTCAGTCTCAAGCTGTTTATGAATTGCCCACCCAGCTACCCTCAGGGATCACACTTGAGACGGCATCCGCCGGGATTGACCGTCCTTTTTTTGAGACAACCTGGCAGCGTTATCGCGATCGCTTTATTCAAGCCGATGGTCGGGTGATCGACTGGGAAAATGACGACCAGCGCACCACCTCTGAAGGTCAGGCCTACGCCATGCTACGGGCGGTGCTGATCGATGATGCGGAAACCTTTGATCGAGTCCTCACCTGGGGAGAACAAAATCTAGAACGGCTTGATGATGATGGTCTGGTCGACCATCTGTGGGCCTGGAAGTGGGGGCCTGACGCGGCCCCAGGGGAGGCTAAAACATGGGGGATTTTGGACCAAAACTTTGCCACCGATGCCGACATCGACGCTGCCACCGCGCTGATTATGGCAGCACGACGGTGGAAAAAGCCCGCCTATCTTAACCTGGCCAAAACCAAACTCAGCGACATTTGGGAATTCTCCACCGCTGATATTTCATTGACCGACGATCTGTCCGGACGCTACTTGCTACCTGGCCCCATCGATGCTTTTCATCCGTCTCCCGAGACCTGGTATCTCAATCCCTCCTATGTTGCCCCCTATGCTTTCCGGATATTCGCTCAAGTCGATCGCCGTCACGACTGGCTAGAGCTGATCAACACCGGCTATAGAATGCTGGAGGAGAGTTCTCAAATATCAGACCTGGGGCTGCCCAGCGATTGGGTCTTACTCCACAGTGAAACACCCCACTATCGCCCCTTACCGGCCACAGCGCCCATCAAAAGCCTGTATGGGTTTGACGCCTATCGCGTGTGGTGGCGAGTAGCCCTCGATTTAATGTGGTTTAAGTCTGCTCCAGCGGGACACTATCTCAATGACCACCTGCCAGCTCTGTTGGACCGATGGCAGCAGGAGCAGAAACTGTCGGCCCAGATCGACCTGGCGGGTGAGGCTATGGTGGACTATGGAGCCACCTCCCAATATGCCATGGTGTATCCGGCTGCTCGCCATTTAGATGCCGAGGTGGCAGAGTCTATTCGCGCAGAAAAGCTGGTGCTGGCAGACCCCAATGATTTTTGGGATGGTGATTCCGCGTACTACACTCAAAACCTGGCCTGGTTAGGACTTTACCCTTCAGAATGGGTGCCAGCAGCCTGGCTGACGTCTGCTAGCTAGGCATTTTCCGCTCATTTGGGCCTCGACAATTCCACCGTATCTTTTTTGTCGATGGGCATTAGCTGTACATTGATTACCTCTTCACGGGCCGTGGGCAGCGATTTCCCAATAAAGTCTGGGTGAATGGGCAACTGTCGATGGCCTCGATCAATCAGCACGGCCAGACGGATGAGATTGGGCCGTCCATAGTCGAGGACGGCATTCAGTGCGGCTCGAATCGTGCGACCGCTAAAAATAACATCATCCACCAGCACCACTTTTTTCCCGGTCAGATCGCAGGGCATTGAACTTTTAGCTGGGGTACGGGTACTGATTTTATCGAGATCGTCTCGATAAAACGTAATGTCCAGCTCCCCTACGGGGATTGCTATTCCTTCTAGCCGTTCCATTTGCTGGGCAACAGTATGGGCTAAGGGCACACCCCGCGTATGGATACCGACCAAAACTAGGTCAGCTAGGTGATCGGTCCGCTCAATGATTTCAGAAGCTAAGCGGTTTAGGGTACGGCGAATCGCGTCTGCAGAGAGAATTTCAACTACCTGATCGGCCATGGTTAAGGCGGGAATTTATTTACTAACCATAGCGAAGAGTTTGCCCTAAACCATAAAATTTGTGTTCTCACCTTGGGCAGCTTGCCAGCTGCGGGCGTCGTAATAGAGTTCTTCTAGGGAGATTTTATACAGCACTTCCCGCAATTTTTCCTGGAGACGTCGCCAGAGAGTCAGGGTGACCCAATCCTCTGCCTTGTCT
>NZ_JADEXP010000369.1 GCF_015207065.1 Leptolyngbya cf. ectocarpi LEGE 11479
TCCCCTCGGCTATCGGTAGGCAGATCGTTTTATCCCCGGCGACTCCTCGTCGTTTGCGTTTGGCCATCGTCCTTGGCCTCCAAACTCTATGCCCTCATTTTAGCCAAACAAACTGAGTTGGAACTAGAATTGAGCGTTTCATAACAAGAAATCTCCATATAACCTAAGGTTCCCTGCTAGAAACTTGGATTCTCAGATTTTGGATCACCTGCCCAAATATTGGTTTTGGTTAAGAATTCGGGGAGCCTTGTGGGCAATCTGGGCACTCTACATGAATAAAGATTGATGAGTTGTCATGTTGTTTTCGTGGTCCAAGTATCTGATCCCTGGCGTTACCGTTGTTACCACAGCGCTCGTCTCTATCGTGCCAACCCAGGCGCAGCCGTCTTCATTTGAGGCGCTGTCGGATGTAACCTATTGGACCGATCTGTGTCGGCTGCAGGCCGGTGCTGAAGACTATGAAAATGCCCTAGCGGCCTGTGAGCAGGCGATTGCGCTAGAACCTGAGGATGCTGATATCTGGGCACAGCACAGTGGTATTTTAGTCAGTCTGGATGCGTTTCCAGATGCGATCGCATCCGCCAACCGTGCCCTCACCTTTGACCCCGAAAACTCCCTGGCCATCGCCTACCAATGTGTGGCCTACACCGCCCTCGGAAAAAATGAAACCGCCCTTGACAAGTGCAACGATGCCCTCCGTGTGAACGGCAACTGGGGCAGCGAGAACCCCGCTTTGGCCTGGTTTTATCGCGGTGAGATTTTGGCCCAGGCCCAACAGTATGAGCTAGCCCTGGTGGCCTACGAGCGCACTTTACTATTAGACCCCGAAAATTCCCTTGTACTGACGCGCCAGTGTGAAGCCTATGGCGCCTTAGAGCGCCCCCAGAATGCCCTAGATGCCTGTGGGACAGCCCTAGCCATCGATCAACAGTGGGGAGAGATTGGGCCTGCCCACGCCTGGACCCACCGGGGACAGGCCCACACCCAGCTAAGTCAGTACAACGAGGCGATTTTTGCCTATGACCAGGCCATCGGTCTAGATCCAAATAATGCCCTCACCTGGGCAGCCCAGGGACAGGTGCTAGAAGCACTGCGCCGTAACCAAGAGGCCCTGGTCTCCTATGACCAAGCCGTGGCCATCAAAGCAGATTATGCCCTGGCTTTATTGGGGCAGTGCACCTTACTCAATCGCCTGGGCAGTTATGAACCCGCTCTGGCTGCCTGTGATGCCGCCCTGGATGGCGATGGTGACTGGGGCAATCAAACTCTTGCTAAGGCCTGGAATGAACGCAGTATTTCCCTCACGGGCACCCAACAATATGAGGAAGCGCTGGCCTCCATCAACCGAGCTGTGGGCATCCAGCCGGACTATGTGGCAGCCCATAATCATCGCAGCACTATCTTCTGGTATCTAGAACGCTATCCCGAAGCTCTCGCTGCTAATAAACAGGCCCTCTATCTAGATGACACCTATGCCCCCGCCTGGTTTACTCGCGGTCTGATCTTTCGCGCTACGGGAGAATATACCCATGCTCTCGCGACCTACAACCAGGCCTTGGCCTTAAATCCGTTTAGTGACTGGGGCTGGACCAATCGTAGCTTGGTTCTTTGGCAGCTAGAACAGTACGCAGAAGCGCTGGACTCGGCGGAACAGGCAATTGCACTGAATTCGGAATCAGTGCAGGCCTGGTACAACAAGGGGGTGGCCCTGTCGGCGTTGGGGGAGTATGAAGGTGCGATCGCAACCTACGACAACGTTCTTACCCTCGATGCTACCCATGCCGATGCTCTCACCGGACGCGGCGTCGCCTGGCTTCACCTAGAAGACTACGCTGCGGCCACCGCTGATTTAGAAGCTGCCCTGGCCCTGAATCCTGATCACAGTCTGGCTCAAGACACCCTGACTGCGTTGATAGAAACTCAGCTTGTCGAATCTCTACCACCGCCACCGCCTTCCTAACTGTTGGCTATATCAGCTCTATTGCAGAAATCTATCAGAACATCGTTTTGGTAAATTGTTTTGGTAAATTAATATATCGAAATTTATTATGACTCGTCGCGATCGCACCTCTAAAAAGCAACAACAGTCATCCTCATCCAAACATACTACGTTGCCACCATTACGTCCTTTTGTAACAGATACTGATTCGTTAGAAACAGTCATTGCACCAAAAGCAGACATTTCTACTACTTCCTTTGATCTTAGTCAGATAGGTATCAATGGGACTACAGCAGTAGCCTCTCATCCCACAACGGATTTTATGCCTATCCAAACCAAGCTCACTATTGGTGAACCGGGTGACAAATACGAGCAAGAAGCTGACAATGTAGCAAAAGTTGTTGTGCAAAAAATCAACAGCCCACAGGCTCAGCGTGAAGATGAGATTCAGCGTAGTTCCCTGACAATGAGTTCAATGACGTCATCGATCCAGCGTCAGGGATCAATTTCGGGAGGAACTGCTAGCAATGAATTTGAGAGTAACTTAAACAGTTCTCGTAGCGGTGGCAGTACCCTAGAGCCAACGATCAAAAGTCAGATGGAGTCTGCCATGGGAGCAGATTTTAGTGGAGTAAAAGTCCATACGGATTATCAAGCTGACCAGCTAAGTCGCTCAATTCAGGCTAAGGCCTTCACCACCGGGCAAGATGTCTTCTTTAAGCAGGGAGAATATAACCCCAATAGTCGTAGTGGACAGGAGCTGCTGGCCCACGAATTAACTCATGTTGTACAGCAATCTGGCTCAGCCAAGGTGCAGAGAATGCATGAGCCAATAAAAAGAAATACAACTATTTCTTCTGTGAAGAGTACAGCAATTCAGAGAAATAAAGAAGATGGCATTCCTGACAATGTCGAGAAATACGTTGATAACCTGAAAAAAGTAAAAGAATTCCAGAAATCACCCCTGAAAACACAGATATACAATGGACTCACTAGGCTGGCAGGGCTAAAAGGTCAAACCTACGAAGACTATATCAGTCAACTGTCAAACAATGAATTTGAAAAAGAATGTACAAAGATTTATAAAACACAAGGATATTTATCCAACAACGAAAAAAGCAATATGCAGCAAGATATTGTTGTTCCTGAAAGCTATTATCATGTCACCAAAAGTTTCAATGAGTTTAGCGGATTAGCAACGACAGGAGCAGCCACCTGTACAGCGTTGGCCATGTCTGCAGCTGATGAAAATGGAGATTGTATCTATGCTGTTACCCATATCGATGCTGATAATTCAATTCCTACAGTTATTGATGGCATGATTAAAGACATGAGGTCTCAGCTAGATGGCACGATATCTTTCAAGGCTTATATATCATCTGGCAGTGGTGTGAACCTCAAGAACGGCAACTTAAGTGAGACTTCCAAGGATGTTGCTAATTATCTAAAAAAACAAAAAATAAGCATCGAGTTTACTACTAAGAGTAGCAATATCAGAATTGGTGGCAAATCAGTTGATGATGACATGGTGAGAACCAATGAAAAGATCGGCGTTATTCATTCTAAAGGTGGTAATAACAAGGATCATAATGGCCTCATTCAGCAAATTAAGGCCATGCCTCAAATGAAGGGAAGACATGAAAACTGGGAAAACCTAGACAACACGTCTGATTATAATTCCAGTGTTCATGATCCGATGGAGGGGGCAATTAAAGCTGTGCTACAAAGATGCCAATCTCTAGAAGAGTTAGTAATAAAAAAGAATAAAAATCAAGAGAATAAGAGTGGTAACAAAAAGAACAAGAAGAAGCGCAGGAACAAGAAGAATAAGAAGAATAAAGTTAAGATAACAACTACTCCACAAGATATAGTCAAGATCAAAGAAACTATTACCAGTCTGAAAAGCTGGTATGCCGACTATGCGTTTGGAAAAGATCTGCTGATATGGGCTCAATAGGTATTAGATACATGCTAAGCATCTATGAACTTGAATTATGTCGGCTCGCTCTTGAAGCGAATAATGCTTAATTGATAATTGGGAATTACCTATGAAAAATCGAGATCGCAGCCCAATTCAAAAGCAACGAACCACTCCCAAGATAGCTATATTGCCGGAACCTCGGTCCTTTTCTTCTAAAACGCCTCAGGGAGAGATCAATGTGGCGTCAAAGCTAGAAACGGCTACTAATCCCTTTCATTTCAGTAATCTTACAGTAAGCACAGTTGAGCCATCATCACCATCGACCCCTAATCAAAGCCTTATACCCGGCTCGGTCCAAGCAAAACTAACGATTGGTGAGCCAAACAATAGCTATGAACAAGAAGCAGACAATGTGGCAAAAACTGTCGTAAAGCACATTGACAATTCCCAATCAGATCAAGAACAACCTGCTCTTCATCAAATGCCTACGGTAGCAGCCCCTTTGATGCGCTTACCCTTACAGCGTCAAAGTTCTATTGCCATTGGCCCAGCCAGCCATGATTTTGAGAAGAACTTAAACCAGGCCCGCACTGGTGGTAGTCCCTTAGCACCTAACGTGCAGAGTCAAATGGAGTCCGCCATGGGAGCTGATTTCAGTGGGGTAAAGGTTCATACTGATAGCCAGGCAGCTCATCTCAGTCAATCGATTCAGGCCAAAGCGTTTACCACGGGTCAAGATGTCTTCTTTAAACAGGGAGAGTACAACCCTGATAACCGTAGCGGGCAGGAACTGCTAGCCCATGAATTAACCCATGTGATGCAGCAAAATAGCAGTGCTGTTCGACGACAGCCCATCACGGCATCAGCCCAATCTATTATTCAAAGAGACCTTGAAATTCAAGACGTTAATACATCCTACACAGTAGATGAAATCACAGAGCTATGGGGGATTGAAGACGAACACAAACCAGCCCTACAAGGAATTTTGCAAACGATCGAAAATAGCCAGACAACATTTGCTACTTGGGATGACCTTGAACAGATGGTTGATTCTGTTGCAGGCGATCAGCTTGTCCAAGGGATGGAAAGCTTAAAACAGGATGATTTATCGTGGACGCCATCCGCAAAATTTGGTGGAGCAAAGTCGCTTAGAATGCAAAATGTATTTTACGGCTGGCTAGTGTATGAAAAGCTCTCGAAGAGCGACATTAGACGATATAGAGTTACCCAAAATCCAGGTGCGATGAACTGCTACGAAGCTGTACTCTATGGAGCCTACAGGGCAGGACTAGTCACCAAAGACTTTATTATTCGTGCTCTAAAAGTAACTGGTGTAGAGGATGTTTCTTTACCAGAGTGGGTGCAACGGTATGAGATTGGCTATGGTAAGTTCGATAAAGCTGCAGCATTTTTGAAACAAATTCTCAAATCGCCTTCTGGCCAATGCGATCCTAAGAAAGCTCGCACAGGTCTACCCACCCTGCCTGACAGTATTCCACGGGGCCATATTGTTCTATTTGGTACAGCTGGCCAGCATGTCGCGTTATCCACAGGTAATAAGATTGTTAATAGCCATGGTGAAGCCAAAGAGCACTATGGTGACAAGGGCCATGAAATTCTTGAATTGGATAGCACAACCGATGGAGTAGAGTCATCAACAGTAGAAGACGCCGTCGCTAGAAACTCAGCTTACCGTTCCTTTGTTTCTTGGGGTCCACTACCGTCTGTGTAATTATGGAACGCAGCGTATCGGTAGTGATGATCGCTCTAGAACCTAAGTAAAATCTAAAAGAGGTCTGCAGTTCCTAGTTAACATTAACTGCAGACCTCTTAGTTTATTTTGTTTGAAACAGCAGCTTAGTTCAACATTTGTATTAGAACTGCCTGCTTACTTTTATATAACTCTTACTCTTTTTAGCTTTTATTTTTATTTTTATTTCGCTTTCTATCTCTATTTTTTTTCATCATCCTTTGTCTTCTTTTTTCGAGCTTATCTTTTTTCTTTTGGGCTTCTTCATCAGTGTGATAAGCCTCATTTGGATGTTTGTGCCACTTCATTGATGACCAACTATCATTTGTCTGCCCGACATCCTCACCGATCTTTAAATCTACTGATCCTTTGTATAATACGTTGCCAACAAATCTGTGGTGGCCATCCTTGACTTCTACTGTTTCTACCTGGCTTTCATTCTCGTCATCGACTGTATTCACCTTTCTAGCTGTAGTAATTCCTCCCAGATTGTTAGGATTCTCTTCTAGCCACTTGATGGTTTCCATATTTAGGAAGCTTTGGCCTGCTTCAACTTTATAACTTTTGTCTTCACTGTCATCTCTAATATAAATATAGTTAGGTGGATTGCTAAAGACTGCTT
>NZ_JADEXP010000370.1 GCF_015207065.1 Leptolyngbya cf. ectocarpi LEGE 11479
GCTAATGGGGATCGTAGGAGCTGGTTTTGTTATCGGTATTCGGATGACCGCCGAGTGGTTCCCTCCTAAAGAAATTGGTCTGGCTGAAGGTATTTACGGCGGCTGGGGTAACTTTGGGTCTGCTTTCTCTGCTTTCACACTGGTCACCTTTGCGACTGTCCTCAACTTTTTCCCAGGTTCTTTGCAGGTGGCTGATGGTCCGTTGCTAAACTGGCGTATTGTCATCGCCGCAACAGGCATCATTGCTGCTCTCTACGGCTGTCTGTATTACTTCAACGTAGAAGATACGCCTCCTGGCAAAGTTTACCAGCGTCCTCCTAGCACTCGTGGCATGGAAGTCACCACGGTAAGAGACTTCTGGGGTCTCATGCTAATGAACCTACCGTTGACCGGTATCCTGGTTGTCTTGGCTTGGCGTCTCAAGAAAGTTGGTTTCTTGAATCCTGGGACGTTTGGAATTGCTGTGGCAGGTTTAGTAGCTTTGTATCTTTTCCAGGCATACAACTGCTGGGCAGTTAATAAAGATCTGCTCTCCGGTGCTAAACGTTATCCCGCTGAAGATCGCTACAAATTCAAGCAGGTTGCAATTCTTGAGCTAACCTACATCGTTAACTTTGGTTCTGAGCTGGCCGTTGTTTCCATGCTACCCACGTTCTTTGAAGGAACCTTTGGCCTGAGTAAAGCCTTAGCTGGGATGCTGGGTGCTAGCTATGCCTTTATGAACCTGGTTGCCCGTCCTGGCGGTGGTTTGATTTCTGATAAGTTGGGCAGTCGTAAAGCCACCATGGGTATTCTTACCCTGTGTATGGGTATCGGCTACCTGGTAATGAGTATGATCCCTGGCATTCGAGATGCCCTGGGCGGCGGCGGTAGCTTCATGGTGGGCTTAGCTGTGATCATGACCATGTGCTGTTCCTTCTTTGTACAGGCTGGTGAAGGCTCTACCTTTGCTATCGTGCCTCTAGTCAAGCGTCGGGTAACGGGTCAGATTGCAGGTAACGTCGGTGCTTTTGGTAACGTCGGTGCTGTTGCTTACCTGACTCTGTATAGTCTCTTGCCTGAGGGAGACATTGGTAATATCCGTTTCTTCCAGACTCTTGGTGTCGCTTCTTTAATTGTTGCCTTTATGTGTCTCTTCATCCTAGAAGAGCCTAAAGGTTCCTTTGCTGAAGCTCACGAAGGTGAAGAAGAAGTAGCGCCTGTTGTGCCCGATGGCAGCTACGTTAGTTAAGGGGTATCACCTGGGCAGTCCCAAAATGTCATGGCTAGTTGACAATCTGCAGAATAGCATCAATTTCAATTCATAAATTGATGGGTGTTGTATCTTTTCAACTAGGCGAGACAGCAATGTCAACTCAACAGATTGGGGGGCGTTTAGCGCTCCCTTTTTCTGTCTAAAGGGAACAATTTATAATTTTTACTATTGGCATTGAGTTACGTTATGGATTGTTTTTGTACTAATTTTTAGATTTACACAAGACAAATTTCTGGCAGATGGAGGATGTGATCTAATGGCCGATGCAGCAAAAACGCTTTGTCCTTATTGTGGCGTAGGGTGTGGCCTGGATGTGTTGCCCCCAGCTCAATCAGGACGTCCGGTCAATCGCGATGAGCAGGGCAATCCGGTATGGCAAGCACGGGGCGATCGCAACCATCCATCAAGCAAAGGCCAAGTCTGCATCAAGGGGGGCACCATCGGCGACTCTCTGGACAAAGATCGGCTACTCTATCCCATGATGAGAGAGACCCTCGACCAGCCGCTACAGCGAGTCTCTTGGGACCAGGCCATAGAGCGCATTGCCAGCGAGATTCTTAAAACACTGGCAGACAAAGGGCCAGACGGCATTGCCATGTATGGTTCTGGGCAATTCCAAACAGAGGATTATTACACGGCTCAAAAGTTGCTCAAGGGATGTTTAGGCACCAACAACTTTGATGCCAATTCCCGATTATGTATGTCTTCAGCCGTGGCGGGCTATATTCAGAGCTTTGGCTCAGACGGTCCCCCCTGCTGCTATGACGATTTAGAACAAACCGACTGTGCATTTTTGATTGGGACTAATACTGCTGATTGTCATCCGATTGTGTTTAACCGGTTGAAAAAATACCACAAAAAAAATCGGAAAGTAAAAATGATTGTGGTGGATCCCCGCCACACCGATACCGCCAAGGCAGCAGATTTACACCTGGCGATTAAACCAGGGACAGATATTGCCCTGCTCAACGGGATCGCGTATCTAGTATTAAAAAATGGCTGGATCGATCCTGGGTTTATTGAATCGTGTACCGATGGCTTTAGCGACTATGCCCAGGTGATCAAGAGCTATCCTCCGGAGCGGGTGACTGAAATCTGTGGCATCACCCTCAGCGAACTCAAAAAAGCCGCCGAGTGGTGGGGCAAGTCGGAGCGCGTCTTATCGCTGTGGTCCATGGGGGTGAACCAGTCAACAGAAGGAACAGCCAAGTGTCGCACCATCATTAATCTCCATTTGATGACGGGCAATATCGGCAAACCGGGAGCCGGACCTTTTTCGTTAACGGGGCAGCCCAACGCGATGGGGGGCCGTGAGGCAGGGGGGCTAGCTCACATACTACCGGGCTATCGCCTAGTTAAAAATCCAGAGCATCGTCAGGCGGTGGAAGCCGTATGGCAGCTGCCCGAGGGCAGTATTTCCCCCACCCCTGGATTAGCGGCTTGGGACATGATGCTGGCCTTGGAACAAGAAGAGGTCGATGTGTTTTGGGTGGCCGCCACCAACCCAGCCGTCAGCATGCCGGATATTAAACGGACCCAGGCTGCCCTGAGAAAATCTCCCTTTACCATTTGTCAGGATGCCTACTATCCAACAGAAACGGCAGCCTTTGCCCATGTGGTGCTGCCCGCTACCCAGTGGGGGGAGAAACCGGGGGTGATGACCAATTCTGAACGGGTGGTGACCTACTGTTCCGCCTTTCGCAGACCCGTGGGTGAGGCGAAGGCCGACTGGGAGATTTTTGCTGAGGTGGGACGCCGCTTGGGGTTTGAAAAACAGTTTCCCCAGAGCACATCGGCTGAGGTTTACGATGAGTTTGTCACACTGACGGCGGGGCGTTTATGCGATTCGACGGGTCTTAGCCATGAGCGTCTGGCGGCAGGGCCGATTCAGTGGCCCTGCCCGGCGGGAGAGTCTGATGAGGTGGCCCATGGCAAACACGATAAGCGCCTATATACGGACTATCGCTTTGCCACTCCCAACAAGAAGGCTAAATTCTGTGCGTTCCATATTAAAGGGCTAGCGGAGCCACCCAATGAGGATTATCCTTTTGTACTGACTACTGGGCGTCTCTACGGACACTGGCATACCCAAAGTCGTACGGGTCGCATTGAGCGTATTACCAAACGCTATCCGGAGCCGATGCTGGAGGTTAATCCTCGGGATGCACAGCTGTTAGAAATACAGTCGGAGGAATGGGTGGAGGTGCGATCGCAACGCGGCTATGCCCAACTCAAGGTCCTGGTTACCCAAAACATTACCCGTGGCACCGTCTTTATGCCCATGCACTGGGGCTTTTTGTGGGGGGACAACACCGAAGTCAATGCCCTCACCCACCCAGAAGTGTGTCCAATTTCTCTAGAGCCTGAGCTAAAAGCCTGCGCGGTGCAGGTAATCCCCATTGCAGCCCCTCAGACATCGAGTGAAGCCACCGTAAAATCACGCTTTGAGGCAGCCCAGTCGATAGAAATGCGGACTGAGGTAAAGGTTTAGCAAGTTAGGGATTGGCTCGAAAATGAAATACCCGTAGAGCGAGTTTCGACTGAGCGGTTCGGCTGAGCTTACCGTCGAAGCCTCAACTCTCAAAGCTGGACGGTTGAGCGGAGCCAAAACCGGGTTGGTCAGGCACACTATTTAGCCGTAGATCCTTCAATACAAGCTAATGGCTCAGCTGGAATAGCTGGAGTCAAATTTAACATTGGCTAACGAACCAGCCTCCCTAGTCGGCCAGTACCCCTGGCCACAGTGCCTTACGGCCACATATAGACATAAATCTATTCAAGTTAAAACTATTTTTGTCAAGTAATTTTGCAATTCGTAACATTTTGCGTTACATTGGTTTACATAAGACGCAGTCATTACGAAACAGGACATCAAATTATGTACACCACCGTTAACGAAACCGGGCAGCTCAACAACTACGCTACAGAGCCCGAAATGTATCTAGCTTCTTACCCTGCACCTGAGCAGCAGCGCAGCTATCTGCTCCAGGGTGGTCTCGCAACGTTGCTAATCAGCACTCTGATGATGACAGCCCTGATCGTTAGCTAGGTCGTTTTTTCGTCCTCTTTTACATTCCGTTAAACACTAAGGAGCACAAACTATGTTTGGTATTTTATTAGCCGTCATTATCGTTGGTTGGGTTGCTGCCGCTATTCTTGGCACCCAGGCCTATTTCTTCGGAGAGCAGTCAAAGCCTATCCACGAACGCAACTGGAACTCGGAAGGGTTTAATGACGTGGCTAAGTTGGTAACCGGTCGTGAGACTGATTTCAGTGAGCGTGTTTATCCCTTTAGTGGTGATGCTTACACCAGCAACGTTGCCAACAGCTAATCGAGTCAAGTGACTGTCACCTTAAATCTATTTAATAAATCTCTAGGGTTTCTCTCCTGCCCTAGAGATTTTCTTCGCTGAGGCTGCTCATAAGAGCGTTCGTAAAGGGTAAGGAGTCTATAGAGCCCAGATTTTTCCTTACCCTTTTGCAGATTAAGCCTGAGAGACTAAACCTGAGAGATTAGTTTAATCTCTTCTGTCGTTGTATACTCCGTGATATAGCCATGGCTGAGAACATTGACTAAACTGGCTCCAGTGCGCCAGCGATCGCACATAGTCTGAGCAGGGGTTGTCTGGTGTTGAACAAATCTCCACAGGGGTTTCAACAGGTCTCGCTCATGGAAGTCAGACAACGCTTGGTCCGCTGCGATTAAAAGCTTTGTCGCCTGATCCTGTAGTTCAGGATCTCGAAAACCATGGATGGCAGCATGCTGATGCTGGGCCGCATCCGGCACTAGCGCTAGGCCGGGTAGAGTTTGATCCAGCACAATTCCCTTAAGCAGCGCCAGGAGACTGCCATAAAGTTCAAAATCACCGCAGCTATCACAGGCTTTAAACTCAATTCTTCCTACCTCGGCTGGCAGCCGAGCGATTTTAGTCAGGGAAGGGGAACTGGCAATTAGCTCTTCAGGATGTTCGACAAACACCATGGCGGCGGGTCGTTGACCGGTGCGCAGGTGGGTGCGCACCGACAACCCTGACCACAGTTGTTGTCCATAGAAGGGTGAGCTAAAGCTAAAGGGAACAATGGCGGGGCTATAGTAGGTCAGTTTCTTGCCAGCCTGAATTAGCTTCTCAGTCGATAGCCCCTGAATCGAAAAGTTGAGATCAGGTCCGTAGGTCATCATGGGAATATGGGCCGTTTGTTTTTCGGGCGAAGCGTCTCGTCGCTCTGTTTCGTAATGGTTTAAGGGTGGCTCAGGTACAAACTTTTTGTGAATTGGATTAAAGCTAGTCAACACTGGCAATAATCCTGCTAAAAGTGCCATCTCCGAGAGCTGGATAAAACTCTCTCGCAGTTCTTGGATAGCCCCAGCAATGGTGGGCTGGATTGTAGTCCGAATTTCAATACCCTTGGGCATACAGCCGGTCAGTTCGCCAGTCTCAGAGAATCGCTCATAACCTTCGATATACCACCGCTTGCGTTTGATGCCTGCATCGCCAATGCGCAGCTGCGGATAGTCGGAGGCATATTCGGGCAGCTGGGCAATTAGCCGATCAAACCGCTGGAATGAGGTATTGGAAAAGTCAGCAAACTGATCTGTGTGCTGATCCCAAAATGCCACTTCGTGTTCTAAACCAAATCGATAGCGATTTTTACTGGTAGGTAGATTGCTCATGGGATACACCCTTAATTTCAAACGCTCCTGGCAATCAGCCACAGAAGCTGCATTAGGTTACCGCAGAAATAAAACTCGATGTCAATAATACTTGGGACTGACATTGTGGTTTTGGTGACGAAGTCGGTTAACTGTCTTACTCTATAAGCTTTTAATCTATTAATACAGCAGATAAAAATTATCTATATCGAAATGTTACTTTTGTATCATTGCACTACTAATGAAAATAGATATCATTAATAAAGAGGCTAGTCCCAGCGCATTTTGACAGGACGTTTGGCAATACC
>NZ_JADEXP010000371.1 GCF_015207065.1 Leptolyngbya cf. ectocarpi LEGE 11479
GCCCTGGTAGATCAGGGGCACCAGCAGGTTTATGATCTCAGGAAGGGACCGTTGGGCTTGGGCAGCCATATCCCACAGGGTGATGTTGCCTTGCATCCAGCGGGTCAATCGGTCGTACTTAGCCGTGGATAGATGGACGCGCAACCCTCGGTGATTAATCACAACGGGGGAGAGATAGGGCAGCTCATGGGGAAGCAAGGTAGTGAGATGATCGCCGCCAATGGCTTGCCACTGACGATAGAGCTTTTGCGATCGCACCAAGGCTTGCTGCACTGATACAAATACCAGCTGCTGCGCCACCAGACGGTTTGGATGCCATTGCACATCATCGGCTGGATAGTCCACCAGGGTGAGCACAACCTCATTCACAATGCTTTGAAACACCGCCTTAGCCTGTTCCAGGGAGATATACTGACGCTGGATTGCCTGATTAATAAAATCCACCTCCCAATAGTCGTCGGGGGTACGCATACCCATAAACCAGCTACTGGAAAACTGGCTGCTGTAGCGTCGCAAGCAGCGATACCACCGTCGCACCGAATGCTGGCCACCCGTGGCATAGATCAACCGTCCCGAGTAAAAGTAAAGCTTCCAGGACTCACCTGCCGAGCCCACCACCAGTTCACCCGTGCGACGTTTTTGAGAAAGGGTTAACAAATATTGTTCTAAGGATTGGGCCTGGGTCAGCATATCAATCTACGTTGAGGCTCTAGGTAATATCCCCAGGCGTATTTTCCCTGGAGACACTAGAGTGATGTCTACGGTCTAACTGCGGTCTAACAAGCGTTAATAATCTGAACTGGGGAAAAGCCATTGATGCAAGTTAATGCGAAATGCCTGCCCAGCTATGCACCTCATGGTTAGGTTTCCCATAGTTAGACCCACACAGCTAGTTAGCTCAATATTGTCTAAAACGTGTGTCTAAGAGCGTTCTCGAAATCCGCTAAACAGATCTCGCTAATTCCTCTGCGGTCTGCTTGACTGAGGCCGCACTATCCACAGATGGACTGGTATCTGTGGTGTATCCATGCTGCAGTTCCCAAACCTTGAGGGTAATCAAATATTCATAGAAAGCCTGAAGCATACACCAGGTAAATCCGGCCCGACCGTCCAGAATGCCCCCCAAGAAAAAGTACATGTAGATAAACCGCACCAGGGGCCGTAGCGGCAGCCGTAGGGATAGGTCCTTCAGGGCACGACGACGTTCAACTTCGGAGCGACCTAGAAATAAGGCCCGCCAGTTGACTCCGTGGTCCGATAGCTGATTAATGGTTTCGGCGGCTTCATCGCTGGAGTAGCGGTTGTGCTTTTCCAGCCAGCGCGCAAACCCTTTACTACAGGTGTAGTGGGGGTAGGTGGCCCTGAGAAATCCGGTAGACCCATCACAGACCTCGCGCTCAGTGTGTCCGTAATCGTCAAACCACACCTGCTGTTTGTCCAGTAGCCGTAGCTGATAGCGGGGGTACTGGGTGCTGTAACGAATCCAGCGATTCATAAACATGACCCGTTCAGCGACGTAGTAGCCCACATGCTGACCAGACTGGGTTGCTGCTACGCATTCATTAAACAACTCCGGGGTCATGCGTTCGTCAGCTTCTAAAATGTAAACCCACGGGTGTTGAGTCGGGACGTTGCATAGCATCCAGGTGCGCTGTTTGCCGTGACTTTCGAAGGTGTGTTGGACAGTGCGGATGGGGTATTTCTGGGCGATGGCTAGGGTGCGATCGCAACTAAACGAATCCACCACAATCACATCATCTGACACCCCTAGGGCTGACTCAATGCAGGCGGCAATATCTCGCTCTTCATTGTGAGTCAAAATAAAAATCGAAATCATCGCAATGGTTCAAAAGTTCTCTAGCGATCTCACAGGAAACCCACAACCGGCCTGAGGCTATGCCACCAGATTGCCCGCGATCGCTCACAATACAGCCAAAAAAGAAGCTCTACTACAAAATATTTGCCTTAGGTTAACTAGAGCATGAAGGAAATGGAAAACTCAGGCAAATTTAATCTACGGGGGATAATCTATCCCAGCGCGAGCCAACCCATGAGCTGTCGTTTACCCTCACATCATGCTGCAGCCAGCTATTCCAGAGCCTTTAAACGCTGACACGCCGCTAGGGTAGGGTTGGCTGTCTCAAAGTCTAGACATCCGATAGCCTCTTCTGACATGGCTTGGGTGGGATGCAGCGCGCACTTGAGCACAGCCTGATTAGTAAAAAAGCTACAGCCAGCACAGGGAATACGATGCATAGCCTGGGCCTGTTGCACACTATCTCGAGTAGCTGCAAACATCTGCCAAAGACCTAGGGCAACCACGGACCAGGCTACGACCAAACAGATCGGGCCGAGATAGGGCTGCAACCAGGTCATCAGGTGCAGCACAATTACGTGAACCAGTTGCAATAGCCGATACATACAATCCCCAGTGGCGCTTTGGATATCAGCTTAAACGGCAGATAAAATTCGCTGCTCAAAGCGAAAATATTTGTAGCAAAGCCCTAAAAATTGTCACCAGTTGCCACTATTAGGTGAACGCGTAAAAATAAGCTAGCCACATAATGCGCCATACACCTTGAACGTCTCTCCTGCCTACCCCAACGAAAGTATCCATCAACAGCAGATTGCCAGCACTGATGTAGCCATCGTCGGAGCTGGTGTGGTGGGATTGACCCTAGCCTGCGCCCTCCGCCATAGCGGTCTTTCCGTCGCCATTATTGAAGCCCAGAGGCAGGCTAAAATAGCGGATCGCGATCGGGCCTATGCGTTTTCCCCCATGTCCGCCCGTATTTTCCAACAGCTGGGGCTATGGGACCAGGTGGGACCCTACATCACCCACTTCCAGCGTGTCCGCATGTCCGACGCAGACTATGGTAAAACCGTGAATTTCTATCCCACTGATAGCCTGGTCGATGCAGTTTACTACGGGGCAGAGCATCGCGTACTGATTCAGGCTCTACAGGGTTTAGCGACAAATATTCATCGTCTCACCACGTATTACGACACCACCTTAGTGGATATTAAAGATCTCTCTGGGACAGTGCAGCTTACCCTGGACTGCAACGGTCAGCACCAGCAATTACAGACCCAACTGTTGGTGGGCGCTGATGGAGCCCAGTCAAGAATTCGCAACTATGCTGGCATCCGTACCTCTGGATGGGCCTACTGGCAGTCTTGTATCACCACCGTTCTAGCCCCCGCTAGATCCCATCAAAATACGGCTTACGAAAAGTTTTGGCCCAGCGGGCCGTTTGCTATTTTGCCGATTCCAGGCAACCGCTGTCAGGTGGTGTGGACTGTGCCCCACGAGGAAGCCAAAGCCATCATGTCTCTTCCTGAGCAGGACTTTATGGCCCAGCTGCGCCGTCGCTATGGCAACGAGATGGGAGAGCTGCGCATGCTCAAGCCGCCGATGATATTTCCGGTACGGCTCATGCAGAGTCACTGCTATGTCAAGCCTAAAGTTGCCCTTGTGGGCGATGCGGCCCACTGTTGTCATCCCGTAGGGGGTCAAGGACTCAACATGGGCATTCGAGATGCCGCCGCCCTGGCCAAAATTTTGCAAGCAGCCCATACCCGTCAAGAATCCATTGGCAATATTCGAGTGCTCAAACGCTACGAACGCTGGCGACGGACCGAAAACTGGCTAATTTTGGCCATGACTGACCTGCTCAACCGGACATTTTCTAACCGCCTGTTGCCATTACTGTGGCTACGCCGTGCAGGCTTTTGGGTAATTGAACATGTGACGCCCCTAAAACGCATGGTCTTACGAGTAATGGCCGGATTCTTAGGCCGTCAGCCGATTGTCTAGAGCCGCAGTCTAGAGCCGCAGTTGGACGCATCAGGGTATACACGGACTCAGAATACACTAATTAACACACATCACCGTATCAGAGGATACTAAATACGCGTTTCAGCGCAGATGATTCAGCAGTTGGCTGATGTATTGGCTGAGACAAATTCTTTATTCTTGATATATCAAGGGTGTTAGATACAAGCGCATTAAGTTCAAAGTCAGATCTGACTAGGGCCACAGGTATAACTAAGACCATAGGTATACGGATCTGACTCCACTAGGTTGTATCTCTATTAAGCAATATCTTCTATCTCCAGGCGTACTTCTTTTAGAACATTTGTTATGCAAACTCTTGCTGTACAAGCTCTACCTAATGACACACTTAACAACATTTCCGAGCCGCCCGCTAAAAACCTTGATATGCAGCGCTTAGGAACGCGTTGTTGGAAAACGCTGGTGGAAAAAGGTGTGCCTTTCCAGGATGCAAGGGAATTAGCGATCGCAGTTAGTCACTTTATGTATCGCAACACTCTGCCATCAAACCACCAAAAAAGTCTTATCGAGCAGTATTATCAACAACTCCGCGCTGCTGATATCCTTTCCCTCCAATTTAGCTAACGGTCTTCTCCTGAGGGGATTCTGCAGCGCGATTGATGAGGTGCACAGAGATTGTGTGATCAATAAATCCGAGAGTCGGGGTCCAAATCACACTATCTCTTCTAGAGATTGCATAAATTTACGAAGTAGGCTCTACCTTGACTGTAGAGGCTTTACAGCGAATCAGCATCGTTACTAACCGGTCCACGGGTTTCACTGATGGAGCTGTGTTAGTAAACTTCTAGTTTCGGTTCAAACACTATACGTAAACAACTTTTACGTTTTTTTGTCAGATTTGTTGTTTCCTGAATCACACTAACCCGCTTATAGGGAGGGGGATACTATGCAGGCATCTGCAACTGTATTATTAGAACGTCAGCCACCTAAAACATCTAAGCGAGCCACGCTCAAGCGGCTTGGAGCACGCTACTGGCACCGACTTATGAGAGTGGGCGTTCCCCAACAAGACGCAAAGGAACTCGCGATCGCAGTTTTGCGCTACAGCCATCTCGACTGTCGCCCTTCGTCTGAAGAAAAGCGTCTGATTGGCCGCTATTGCCGACACCTGGGCGCCGTTGGTCTATGGCATCTAGAACTGTTGTTAGGCAGCTAATTGCGTATTTGGCAGGGGCGTTCCATGGAATGCCCCTGCCAAATACGCCGAGCAAATTTGTTAAAACTACGCCGCTAACAGCGGGTCGAGCTTCTGACTAGCCTCTAGCGCTTGGAGCGCATCGCAGCCGCCTACGTGCTCGTCATTGATAAAAATTTGTGGGACCGATCGCTTACCATCAGAGCCACGGGCAGCCATGGCATCCCGCGCGGCTTCATCCCCATCGATAACGTATTCGGTAAAGTCAACGCCTTTGCGGGTCAATAGCTGCTTAGCACGAATACAAAAGGGACACGACGACCAAACGTAGATCTCAACTTTTGCCATTTGATTGGATACCTAACATAAAAACTGCTGGGGCGATCCTAACGCATCTAACCGCCTAGAAATCCACCCCCCGCTTAAGTTCCACCCCCCGTTCGGCATAGTGCTTATGGTTAAAGACCTCGGAATGGGCACTGGCCAGTTGGAAATAGGCCGGGGGATTTTTGCAACGCCCGGTGATAATCACTTCTGTATCCCTAGGCTTGCGTAACAGCGCTTGGACAACGGGCTCCTCTGGCAGCAGTTCCAGGTCCACGGTGGGGTTAAGCTCATCGAGAATGATGGTTTTGTACAACCCTGAGGCAATTGCCGTGCGGGCAATCTCCCAACCGCGCTCAGCCTCGACATAGTCAATGGTTTGCTGCTGCCCCCGCCAGACAATGGCATCCCGACCACAGCGCTGATGGTCCACCAGGTTGGGATAGCTCTGTCGCAGTGCCGCAATGGCTGAGTCTTCGGTATAGCCTTTTCCCCCTTTCAGCCACTGAATAATCATGACCCGATGGGACTTGTCCTGGCTGATGCCGATGCCAATGGCCTGGAGGGCTTTGCCCAGGGCGCTGGTGGATTTACCCTTGCCGTCTCCGGTGTAGATTTCAATCCCAGTCAGTCCAGGGATTTCGGAGGTGGCATAGTGTTGGGGCTTCATCTCCGAGTGCAGATCGGCGACTTCTAGCAAGGCCGGGGGGGCACTACGTCCTGTGGCAATAATTTCTAGATAGTCAGGTTTGCGTCGCAGGGTGCGGACAACGTCGTCAATGTCCAGCAGCCCTAGGTCCAGTACCGGGTTCAACTCATCGAGCACAACGACAGAATAGAGGCCAGATGCGATCGCACCCTTGGCCACATCCCAGCCCCGCTGAGCTTCTTGTTTAT
>NZ_JADEXP010000372.1 GCF_015207065.1 Leptolyngbya cf. ectocarpi LEGE 11479
GATTTTGAGCTGTGTATATTGAGCTTAGCTCATCCGATGTTGGTGTAAAATCTTCATCGTTCAACTTGGGGAAGTTGGGACTTTTATACTCTATTTCATCTATCGAAGCCTTGTAACTACTAAAAGAATCAGTCATTTCAAACAGAGTATTTGAAAGCTGGCTGTAGGTCTCATCATCAATGAGACCTTTAGCAAGGCTATCTTCAACACATGCTTGGAGCTGTGTAATTACATTGTCTATCTCTCTCATTGATGCTAAGACCCTTTGCGATACTGACACCAAGGCTTCTGACTCCATAGCTCATCTTGTATCCTGATTGAAAAGTAACTAAATCTTAGCTGTGTTGCCAGAGCAGGTCACTTCCTTCAATTAGGACAAATAAGAAGCTGTTACAAAATGAATGAAGTCAAAAGTGAATGTAGGAGTGAGTGAACACTTTGATATATTCATCATAGTACACTTGTACTTTTTTGCAAGTGCATCATCGTAGCGTGATGTTACGTAATAAGGAATCGTTTTGAAAAATTAACCAATTTCCCTTCTTTTGGGCCTAAATATTTTTCCCTGCCAGCCAACTGGTGGTCCAGGCGCTTTGAAAATTAAAGCCGCCGGTAATGCCGTCAATGTCGAGAATTTCTCCAGCCAGGAATAACCCTGGACAGAGGCGGCTTTCCATGGTCTTGAAGTTAACCTCTTTTAGACGGACGCCGCCGCAGGTGACAAATTCATCTTTGAAAACGCCTTTGCCTTGGAGAGCGTATTCTCCCTGGCGTAGTTCCTGCGTAAGCTTGTTAATGGCTTTGTTGGAGAGGGTGGTCCACTGGGTTTGAAGATCAATCTGGGCACGCTGCACAAAGTAGGTCCATAGGCGTTTAGGAGCTGGTGTCGGGTTATGGTTTGAGATCGCACGCTTCCCCCCTTCACTCCTCGCTGCCTGCAACTGAGCCCGCACCGCATCCTGGCTGAGCTGCGGTAGCCAGTTGATGATTATCGTTCCTTGATACTCCTGGTCATGGAGTGCCCGAGCCCCCCAGGCTGATAGCTTTAAGACGGCAGGACCGCTCAGCCCCCAGTGGGTAACGAGCACCGGACCGGTTTGAGTCAGCGGCTTTTTGGTGCCTGGCAGTTTGAGCTTGACCTCCACCGGGTTCATTGACAAACCGCTGCGCTGTCTTAAGGCCGCGTCTTTAACCGTAAACGTAAATAGGGAGGGCACGGGGGGCTCGATGGTATGGCCCAGACTTCTAGCAATGCGATGTCCCTGAGGGCTGCTGCCGGTGGCCAGAAGGATGCGATCGCACCGCACGTCTCCATCCTTAAAACCAAGGCCAAACCCCGAGTCGGTTTTGTTGACGGACCTGACCGGCGAACGAGTTTTGATCGTCACCCCGGCTTTGATTGCGGCTTTCCTCAGACAGTCCACAATGGTGTCGGAATCATCAGTCACTGGAAACATGCGACCGTCCGCCTCAGTTTTAAGCTTGACTCCTCGCTGCTGATACCAGGCGATGGTGTCCTGAGGCTGAAAGCGGGAAAATGGCCCCCGCAGTGCTTTGCCACCTCGGGGATAGTGCTGCACTAGCTGGGCCGGGTCAAAACAGTGGTGGGTGACATTGCAGCGACCACCGCCGGAGATCCGCACCTTGGCTAGGCAGTCGGGACCGGCTTCGTAGAGGGTGACAGCTGCCTGAGAATGGGCTTCAGCTGCCGCGATCGCACCAAAAAAACCTGCCGCGCCACCGCCAATTACCCCCACATGTTGCTTGGTCACCCAATTAATCCTCTAAAAACATCCAGCAAAAATATCCCGTAGGTGCGAGAAAAGTTACATATTGTACTTTTATTGTCGTATATTAATAAATGTGAAGGCATCTGAAATTTCTTAAGTGGAAGTCAGGATGCTAATAGTGATGATTGCCTTGGCTGTCTGGGACTTGAAGCGTTTCGGGCAGCCAATTTCTTTTTCAAGCTATCTTAATAAAAGTTTCAGATTATTTCAAAAAGTAACAAACCCACCATGGCAAACAAAGATCAAATCCGTAAGCATCTGGCCCTTAGTGCCACAGTCAGCTTAACTATCGCTCAGCCCAGTAATGGTTCAGAGGCCAAGAAGGCCCGTGTGATGGAGCATGTCCAAATTAGCAATGGCTCCGAGGGTTAAGGCCAAACCTAACTAATACTAAGGCCGCGCGTACCTTGAGCGCAGTCAAAAGGTACGCGCCCAGGCCAACGGTTCCTAGTTCAACGCTTCATCCAAACTGGCGGCTCCCGCACCGGTATAAATCATCATGAGCAGACCGCCGATCAGCCCCACATTCTTTAGAAAAGCATTCGTTTGGCTGCCATCAATGACAAAGTTATGAAACATCAGCGTTGCCGGTATCAAAAATATGATCAGCAACAGCGCGCCGAGTTTGATCTTGTAGCCCAGCAGCAGCGATAGGCTGCCCAGTAGCTGAAAAATAATGGTGCCCGCTGCCAATAGGCCGCCGAGGGGTAAGCGCTGACCGAGCATGTCAGCGAATCCGGCAAAGCCCATCAGGTGGCTAATGCCAGCCTTTAAAAAGATCAGGGCCAAACAGATGCGGGCAGCTAGGGGGAGATACTTCATAGATCAGACTGGGTGGTTTTGTATTCCTTGGGGACCAAATATAAGAACAGATACCACCACACTAAAATTACGACTGAGGCTGGTGCTGTAAGCCACCAGCGATGCAGCCAGACCCAGCTCACCGTGGGCACAGCCAGACCGGTCAAGACAATGGACCAGGGCTGACACCACCAGGGTTTTGACTGCCAGAGCGACTGCGGTTGTTCTGATGGTTCCATAGATGACAGTTGCTCAATACACCACACCAGACTAGGGTAGCTTGTTGCGATCGCAAAAAAAAAGCGGTTGAAACAGTAACCACTGTCTCGCCCGCTCCTTGTTAACCCACCCCAGGAGCCATCTGTGTAAAACAGATAGCCCCGGTTCTAAAATTGCTAGCATCAACAGACACCAGCAAAACCTGAGGAGTTCATTAGCAAGCACTCGGGCATCGTGACGAAGCACCCGAAGTAGCTGCGATCACGTATCTAAATAAGCCACATACACCAAAATGTGTCAAAGCCTGTAGAAACGTGTTGAACTATCAACTTGATTTAAGAATCCCATGGGAAGATGACAAATAGGTGTAATTACTTATTTTCTTTAGAATTGACCTCAAGTGGTTGCTATTGATACGTTTTTTCGATTTTTCTAGATGGGGATCAGGTCTCTGATCGGATTTGGGGTTGGTTTTGCATGACTTTTTCGTTGAGATGCGTTATTCGTACATGCAAAACTTGGCGCTATGGGGTCATCAGGCGATGTACCTGAATCTTTATATCCTGAAAGGCCACGGGTGAGATGGTTCCAGTTTTCAAGATCTCTTCCGTAGTGTATTGCCCATTCTGCAGATTTTTGAAAACATGAAGCTGTTTGGCCTTTAGATTGACAACCCAGTACTCTTGGATATTGGCTTCTGCATAAGTAGTTTTCTTTGTCGTTAGATCTTTGGTGAGAGTAGCGTTGGAAAATTCGATTAGCCAGTGGATGTCGCTGGGATATGGGTGATGCTCTAAATAGACGGTGCCCAGGGGTTTAATGATAGCCAGATCAGGGATGGGTTCTGAGTTACCACTGAGGGTGATCGGGTGAGCTTCGCTAACTTGGGCTCGACTGCCAAGTAAGGCTCGCAGGTAATCGCCTGCTTTACGGTTGTAGTAGGCGTGAGGTTCACCCTCTGGCGGCATGACGATGATTTCTCCCCGTAAGAGTTCGACTGGCTGCTCGTCAAATACACCAGCTTGGATGGCCTGATGGTACCGGTCAGTGGTCCATTTATAAGTAGTGACGGTCATGGGAACCTGGCCTCACGCAGTGAAAGGGCGTATCGGTAGTTTAAAGCGCCTATCCCAGAGAAATACATCTTTGGGTATACATCTATGTGAGTATAAGCGCTTATTCTAAAGCAAACTTTTGTTAAGAATTAAGACAGCATTGTGTTTTTGCGACGGTTGGTAATACTACTTCTTTCAAGGTGAGTGGAACTACCAGCAACGCAGCAAATGTGGGTCTAATAGCGAGGCATTCATGGTTAGGATAAATCAGCTCAAAACCCTGGGATTACTGATACTACTCAGTGGATTAATTGTACTTGCCGGGTATCTACTGGTTGGCAACGAGCAAGGGCTCTACTATGGACTAGGCTTTGCAGCCTTGAGTAGTTTTGGGTCCTGGTACTATTCTGACCGCGCCGCTCTATCTGCGTTTCAGGCTAAACCGACACCGCGCGAGCAGGCTCCAGAGCTATGGGACCGCATTGAAAAATTGTGCGATCTCGCTGGAGTTCCCATGCCAGCTCTGTACATTGTGCCATCGGAGGCTCCCAATGCTTTTGCCACTGGACGCGATCCTGACCATGCTGCGATCGCCCTTACCGAAGGCATAATTAAGCTTTTATCTCCTGATGAGCTAGACGCTGTGATTGCCCATGAACTCACCCACGTACGCAATCGAGACACGCTTACCCAGGCTGTCGCTGGAACTCTGGCAGGGGCGTTGACATTTCTGGGCCGCATTTTGACCTTGGGTGCACTGTACTTTCCCATTGCACGAGCCGGGCGACGAGGCAACAACCCGATTGTGATTTTGTTTTTATTGGTGATTGCCCCCCTGGGTGCGGGACTGCTGCGCATGGCAATTTCTAGAACACGAGAGTATGCAGCTGACGAAGGAGCTGCAGAGATTACTCAAAATCCTCTCGCGTTGGTACGCGCGCTCGAAACCTTAGAAGCAGCTGGGCATAAAGTGCCTCTACAGGGTAATCCCGCCTTTGCTCCACTATTTATTGTGAATCCTCTCTCAAAGGAAGGCTTGATGAAGCTGTTTCTGACCCATCCTCCTACAGAGGATCGAATCGAGCGCTTAAAGCAGCTGGCGAAAAAGAGCGAGACAAGCACTGCTAAAAAGCTCAGCCCTGTGGCTTAAGTGTGATAAGAATCCCCTGTGGACGCTAACGTTCACAGGGGATTCGGTTTAGATATAAAGGGTCAAGCAAACAGAATCCTGTTTACTTAGATATAGGGTTCGTGCTAGGACGTTATGTCATAACTTGCTTTGTCTGTGATTCCACTGTAAGCCGTTATATGGCATATACAATCCTCTACGAGAGAAGCCTACGGTCTGTTTATATAACTATCAATTTTTCTTGGTTTGTGTCTGCGATCACTGTGGAGTGCCCTGATTAGGGATGTGCTAAAGGATTACCGATGGAGAAGCACAGGGGACTCAAAAGCCATAAAAAAAGCCTCTGACACTGCGGTCAGAGGCGGTTCACTGTTTTGTATCATAAGAATCCCCCATGGGCGCTAAGGCTCATGGGGGATTTCAGATAGACATAAGGTTGTAAGCTCAGACGTCATGCAATTGCCATGGAATGCAACTGTTCTAGCATTCAGGGCACTCATACACTTCCTCAACCATGTCGTAAGTTTTGGGGATTAGCTTGCCCCTGACTACGACATAATTTGCACCAACGTAGCGTGTCCAGTTATAGAGAATTTGGTGGATATGTTGGTCTAACTCCACTGGGTCTTTGATGTGCTTGCTGTGATAGAGCTTGATTTCCTCCTCAATACCCATACTGTCCATAATATCGTGCAGCTCTACTGAATTTCTTTGCAGTAGGGCCTGACGAGCGATGGGAGTTTGCCAAACTCTTCTGACGACCGAATATGGAACGCCACCTAACGTGACTACTCCAGTCATGAAGAGAGTTCCCCAGGTCCCTGCACCAAGCATTATCAGCAGGACTAATCTGGCCATTGTTTTTCCCTTCTTCTTTTGTGTAGGGTGGCCTGATTGAACGGGTGGTGCTGAAGTCATAGCAAAGAGAGTATTAAGAATAATGAACACAGGTTATTCTTAAACTAGCAAGCTATGGAGGAAACCATGGAGTACTCAGGGCTGAGTTTACTAAGTTTTTATCAACAGAAATTCTTTTTATTGAAAATTCATTGCTCTCATGCAAGTAAGAAGAAATATTGGTGACCTGTTTGAATACTGGTACTCATCCGTGTAGTTGCCTACTCAACCAAAAGCGGCGCTGTCCAATCTGGACAGCGCCGCTTTTTCTTATATTGACTTGTTATCAAGCCTGAATGGCCTATGCAGCGATGGAAGG
>NZ_JADEXP010000373.1 GCF_015207065.1 Leptolyngbya cf. ectocarpi LEGE 11479
GTTTTAATCTTTTCCAGCTGATGGCGGTCACACAGCTGATCAAAGACCGAAAAAACCTGGTTGAGAAAGTCCACAAGCTCAGTCGGAGAAATCTGACTAGATAGATTTGTAAAGCCAACTATGTCGCAAAACAAGACACTCACTTCTTCAAACCCATCGGCAATCGCCTGTTCGTTTTCCTTTAACCGCTCTGCGATCGCCACTGGCAAAATGTTGTGCAATAGCTTTTCCGACTTGGCTCTCTCTGCGGCTAGGGCCTGGGTACGCTGGACCACCTTTTGCTCTAGGGTATTGTACAGCTGAGCATTTTGGATGGAAATAGCCGCCTGGGAAGACAGTAGATTAATCACCTCCAGACGGTCACGGGTAAAGGCATTGGGAGCCAGAAAATGTTCAAAATAGACCAGACCCGTAAGACTCCCCTGGTGTAGCAATGGCACACAGAAAATAGATTTGGGCTGATGGACACGAATATAGGGGTCTTGGACAAAGTCTCCCGCTGTAGCCGCATCACTTAAAACGACGGCTTTTACAGTGCGGACGACATAGTTGATCAGGGATAGGGGCAGCTGTTCTGGATCGCGGGTACTCTCGGCCACGGGCACATTACCACCGCCACTATAGGCTTCTATCCAAAGATCGGCGCTATCTTTGAGCAGCAAATAGCCCCGCTGGGCTCCAGCATTTTCCACCAGAATCTCCATCAGTTCTCGGGTTAGCCGTTCTAAAACAATTTCGCTAGAGATAGTTTGGGACGCTTTGAGCAGGCTAGAGAGATCTAACGTATCGCTAAAGGTATTGCCACTAACCCGTTTGGTGATAGCCGCCGGGTTTAGCTCCATCTCATTAATGGACTGTAGCCAGGGAAATTCTTGCTCCAGCTGAGCGACCTTATGGGCCGCACCCCAGCGCATAAAGGCATAGTGAGCCTGTTGTAAATAGGGCCGAGCAAAGGCGACCTTGTCGTAGTCTAGCCAGAAGAGGGCAGCCCGCTCACAGGCAATGGCTTCATCCTGTAAAAACTGATGGCTAACAGCACAGGTAATGGCAGCATCGTAGTGCTGGATCGCATCCCACTGTTGTCCTTTGAGACGAGCCAGTTCTGCATCGATCAGCTGGGCCTTTTGCAAAAAGTTATTAGGGCAGATGGCGGCTCGCTTATGGAGCCAGACGCGATGAGTTTCGATCTGTTGTAACGTATCGGAGGATGTCGGGAATTCTGCCAACAGCATGGCCCGATAAAAATGGTATTCGGCGACGGAGACCACCCCAAGGATAAAATCCAGCATGGGGGCGGCTTTGTCTAGCATCGCCAGAGCCTCGTCAGGCTGGCGGTCCAGGTAAAGGGTCAGCCCCTGCAAAATATAATAGCGACACAGACCGCTGAGGCTATTGTTGTCACGGCAGGCCTGGATATAGCCCGTATCTGACGGACAGTCTCCCAATAGCTGCTGAATGGTTAGCTGGTAACCCAGCAGGGCATCAATGGCCCACTGATTTTTTACCTGACGACAAAACTGCATAGCTTCCTGGAGGGCCACCATTACTTCAGATAGGGGCTTACCCTGGAAAAACAAATTGGAGATGCGATAGCTGAGGGTATAGCCCACATATTGAAATTCTCCGGTTTCCAACCCGGCATCCACCCCCGCCTGGTTGACGGCATCGGCCTCAGAGACGGGTCTCACCCAGGATTGAACAAAGTTGCTAAGGATAAAGCAGGCGCGGGAGGTTTGGGTGCGATCGCAATATTTCTCACTCAGCCGCAGCGACAGCCGAGCCGACTCATAGCCCGCTTTATAGTCTCCCAGCACCGACCCCAGCAGCGTGCCATAGTTAGAATAGCCGTAGCAGGACTGGGGCACATTGCCATATTTCAAAAACAAATTGATCGACAGCACCACAATCACCTGCCACACCCGCTGATCATAGCGATAGGCCGCCGACCCCAGGTTGGACAACAGCTCCACCGCAAAGATTTTTTCAGGTTCGGTAATGGTGGGCAGATCCTCTAAAGACGCTAGAGTTCGGCCTTCGAGAGTTTCCCGCAGCTCAGCATATTCCACCTTAAAGGACACCTCTAGATCGGTCAGTGGCAAAGTCACTCCGAGCACCGCCAGGGCTTCTTTCCCCGCTTCCAAGGCCGCCTGGTAATTCGTTTGGATCGTGTTTTGCACAATCCGTAGGTTGTAAACTTCAGCCTGCTGCAGCGGCGAGAGATTCTGCTTTAAGAGATGGTCAATGGTGGACTGGGACGCATCAAACTCTCCGAGGAGGTATTGCACCTCGGCCCATTCTCGATAAAGCGCATAGGTGAGTTTAGCCAGAGATAGGGAAACAATCTTCCCAAGGTACTCCACCCCTGCTGCCAAATACTGTTCCGCCGCCTGATAGGCTGTTGCCTGCTTGGCTCGCTGTCCCGCCTCTAAGTTGAGCTGGACTACCTCTAAATACTGCTCCGACGACAGCTGAGAGCGGCCCAGGTTTAAATGGTCTACCACCTCAAACAGTTTTTCCGGCAGCGCAGCCAGCTGTTGCTGCAGGTGCTGTCCAATACGCAGGTGTAGTGCCGACTTTTCCCCAGAGTCAAGCAAATCATAGGCCGCCTGCTGTACCCGGTCGTGGAGAAACATCAGCTCCTGGTTTTGTTCTGAGGCCAGAAGTAACCCCGACTGCAGGGCTGATTCCAAAGTCTTGCGCACCGCCGCTGGGTCTTGCTCGGCCACCAGAGCTAGCATTTCTATATTAAAGCTAGCGCCAATACAGGCAGCGATGCATAGCAGCTGTTGCACCTCTGACGACAGCTGTTGCAGCTTGCGGGTCATCAGCACCACAACATTGTCGGTAATCTTCTGGGCCTGAATCTGAGCCAGATTCCAGTGCCAGCGTCGCTGCGATAGATCAAATCGAATCAGCTTCTCAGCTTCTAACGTTTTGAGAAACTCATTGACAAAGAATGGATTCCCATCGGTTTTTTCTAAGAGCAGCTGGGCTAATGGTTCCACCGTTGACAGCTCTTGGTACAGGGTATCGGCTAACAGCTGGCAGATATGGGGCAGCACCAGCGGTGAGAGCGTCAGGGTGGTGGGAACAATACCGTCTTGTTGCAACCCTGTTAAAGTACGCATGAGGGGATGAGTATCACTCACCTCGTTACTGCGATAGGCACCAATCACCAGCAACGATTCGGTCTGGGTATCGCTAAGCAAGAGATGCAACAGGTTAAGGCTAGCAGTATCGGCCCATTGTAAATCATCTAAAAACAACACCAGCGGGTGTTCCGGCTGGGCAAACACCCGCACGAATCGCTGAAAGACATTACTAAAGCGATTCTGACTTTCTGCTGGGGCTAATGCCGGGACTGCAGGCTGGGGGCCAATCACCAGCTCTAGATCGGGAATCACATCGATAATGACCTGGCCATTGTTGCCGACAGCGGTGAGCAGGTGCGATCGCAACACCTCCAACTGAGCCGCACTTTCCCCTAGCAGCTGTCGCAGTAGCCCGCTAAAAGCCTTGATCAAAGCGGCATAGGGCACCACCCGCTGCAGCTGGTCAAACTTGCCCGTCGTAAAGTATCCCTGGGCCTCGGTAATAGGGCGGTACAGTTCACGGACCAGGGATGATTTACCAATGCCCGAATAGCCCGTGACCAACACCAGACGAGCCCCATTAGCACAACGGCTCTCCTCAAAGCTGGCCAGCAGCTGGTGCAGCTCTGCTTCACGACCGTAGAGCGTCTGGGGCAAGCGAAACTGAAACGGATAGTCATCCTGAGCAATGGGCAGATCCAGGGAGATGCTGAGAGATAGGCTCTCCTGCAGCCGTTCTAGATCTGCCTGGATGCCCCAAGCACTCTGATAGCGCTCCTCAGCACTTTTGGCCATCATCTTAGTCACCATGGCCGCCAGAAAGTCGGGGAGTTCAGACCGCAGTTCGGTCACACTGGGGGGCATTTTGGCCAGATGGCTATGGACCAGGGCCATGGGATCAGTGGTGGTAAACGGCAGACTGCCGGTGAGCAGCTCGTAAAAGGTGGCCCCCAGGGAATAGATATCGGTACGATAGTCGATCAGCCGATTCACCCGTCCCGTTTGCTCAGGAGATAGATAGGTGAGGGTACCCTCCAGGGTATTGGGATGCTGGAGCGTCGCGGTTTCCTGCTGAATGCGGCTAGAAAGGCCAAAGTCGATAATCCGCAGCTGGCCAGTGGCGGGGTTAACGATAATGTTGCCGGGGTTGATATCTTTGTGGATCACCTGGGCCGCATGGATATGGCCTAGGCCCTGGGTAATTGCGATCGCAATGTCCAAAAACTGCTCCAGCGGCAGCGCCTGCTCCCGGTACAGCTGTCGCAGAGACTGCCCCCCAATATCTTCTAGAACCAGAACCAGCTCATGCCGCTGGGCATTAAGACCATACCCCTTGATCACCCAGTCACTCTCGATGTGCTGGAGCACGTCGTATTCCTGCTGGTAGTCAGCTAAGTCCTTGGGCAAAGGATACTGACGGTTAAGGCGTTTGACCACCACAGACTGTCCATGCAAAACGCCCCGTTCCACAATGGAGCGTTCGCTCCGATGAAGTTCTGCTTGGAACTGATAGCCCGACAGTGTCATGCGAAATGTATACCTGCAAACGCTAAGGTTCTAATAGCCTATCGGCTAAACGAAGCAATGTTCGTTCTCCGTAACCCTACGTATAAGCCATTTCGTCATCAGGACGTTAAAGCATCCCAAAAAGAACCTTTTAGGGCCATCACCGCGTTACATTTCCTTACCTCTCGACCGCTTGCCAAATCCTGTCAGTGGTGAGGTCACATCCCAAAATAGCCGTTGTTCTCCGGCATGCTGAAAAATAATTTGAGAGCCTGGCTTCACTTTTCCTATGGCTTTGCAGGTTAACCCATGGGGCTGAAACAATTCCTGTACCTGAGCAAAATGCTCTGGCGGAACACTGAGCAAAAAGCCAAAGCTAGGAAAACTAGTGAGCCATTTACGCCACGGCACCCCAGCCGGACGAGGAACAAGGTCAAGATCTAAACTTGCCCCACACCCTGACGCCTCAGCTAGCATCAGCAATGTACCAGCAATTCCACCCATGCTAATATCCTTGCCCGTATAACACAGACCCCTGGCCGCCAGCTGAGGTAGTAGCCCAATGTGCCGCTGTAGCCGAGCCGGTTCAGCAGTTGTAGCGGCATTCCAAAATGGATAATCCCCGTAGTAGCTACCCGCCATATTGACCACCATCACCAGGTCATCCCCCGGCTGAGCATCAAAACTAGTAATCAGCTGTTTCGCCCGACCTAAAATAGCCACCGCCAGACCATCGTAAGGACTGTGACAGTTGGTATGGCCACCGACGATGGGCACATTATAGGCCCGAGCAGCCGCCTGCATTCCCTGCCACAGCGGCGCACTAGCTGCTGCAGACTGACTCCAAAGCGCGTCAACTACGGCGATAGGGGTACCCCCCATGGCAGCAATATCAGAAATATTGACCATAACAGCACACCAGCCCGCAAACCAAGGATCTTGGCTCACCAGCTGGGGCCAGAGACCTTCAGCCGCCAGTAGCAGGTAACCATCACCGTCAGGTATGGCGGCACAGTCATCCCCCAGTTGAACAGAGTCCGCGCTGGCAGTATGGACGTATTGACCGACGGTGTTAGCAGCCGTTTGGATATCTTGTTTGTCGAGGATACTGACAGAGTTTTGAAGCGCAGTAATTAGTTCAGGGAGACTTTCAGTCATAGGTGTTTTAACCCTGTCAGCATGAGCTTTGGACTGACCAAAAGGTTGGTTAAAAACAGGCTCATTGCTCTAAGGGATATACAGGTGAATAATCTAACGCTCTAAAGGGTTTAACGATATCTGGTTCCTCTTACCAAGGTACTGTCTAAACCGTACAGAGGATTGACTGGAAATCAGCTCTACGTTCTGCATTAGCCCTCATCCTAAATCCTTCTCCCTCAAGGAGAAGAACTTTGAGCCCTCCGATATTGCAGGGCGATCACAAGGTATTGCCCTACAGAATTTGGATTTGGTATTAGATAACCTCTCCTTTTAGAATTTTGTCGCAGCGCGCAAAATTCTAAACCCCCCACCGACCACCCAAACACGCCATTCGGGATATCACTGATATTTTTCCGTGGGTTCTAGGGCGGCGGAACGCCCTAGCCATGGGGGTGTGG
>NZ_JADEXP010000005.1 GCF_015207065.1 Leptolyngbya cf. ectocarpi LEGE 11479
ANCTTTTTCGCTAAGTTGAAGCAATACCGGGCGATTGCAACGCGGTACGATAAGACAGCTCGCAATTTCTTGAGTGCTGTTCATCTCGCTGCTGTTGTCATTTGGCTTAATTGATGACACGCCCTAGCATAGTTAGGAAAATGACCGTTCAATTCTCTTATGGTCCGTACCTCTTCTAATTCATCTGGTTTGAATATGAAGCATTCCTGTTTTCTGATATCAGAAACGATCTAGTCGAACACGGCTCCATGAATGCCGCCAAGGAAAAAGGCTTACTTCGTAGTGAAGGAAAAGACTACACCGTTCAAGAAGGTGACGTCATGCTCTTTAGGTTTAATGTCTAGAGGTTTAATGCCTAGCCCAAACCCAATAAATATGGCATGAATACGGACAGTCCCATCCCCTCTAGCCTGCACTTAAAGCGGCCTTGTCTGCTGGTGGCCGATTTAGAACGCTCACTCACCCTGTATCGTGACTGCTTGGGGTTTACCCTCGACTATGTGGGGAAGGCCGATCCTGATTCATATCTTTATCCCGTATTTCGCCTCCCAGCAGCAGCCCAGCTAAGATTTGCCGCCCTCAGTACAGAACAAGAACCCCGCGCCTTAGCCTTAACCGAAGTTCAGGGGAGTCCATTACCGGCGGCATCTGTCCCCCATCGGGGTGCTACCGTGATTCGAGTGCCCTGCCTGGCTGAGATCGTACCGACGCTGCGGTCGTTAGGTTTGTCCCCGATTAAAGCCAGCTCATTTACCACCCCACCCAATCTAGTCTTTACAGAGCAAGCTGTTTGTGACTTCGATGGGCATTTGATTGTACTGTACGAGGTGCAAGGCTCGACTGATCAGGGCTAGCCCGCCGCAACATCAGAATATCTAGTTCAGCATTTGTAAATAAAGATCTACCGACAAAGACTATCTATCCATGGCGGATCCTATTAGAATCTGTCCAACGCTTTATCACTTGATCGGACACTGTGGCTAAACGGTTTCTGAAATTTCCGTTCACAATTCCCTCCTGGGCCATCCTCTCGCTGATGATGAACGGGGTGCTGTTTATTGCGCTTCTTGTTATCTGGCAAGAGAAATCTGACGGTGGCGAACCATCCGTACTGCCCCAGGCTAATGCAGCCTATGCCGACCATCCCACCCCCGCCGCTATCACTACAGCACCAGCAGGGGGTCGGCAGCGACTGACCTACCAGCAGTGGGTCACCCTGTTAGGCCAAGAAATAGAGACGATGGCCGCCAAAAATCCAGACCATCTGACTATTTTGCTGGGTGACTCCTTGAGTTTATGGTTTCCAGCAGAATTGCTGCCGGGCCGCCGGGTTTGGATGAACCAAGGTATTTCAGGAGAAAAGACCCATACGCTCTTGAATCGACTGCATCTGCTGGATGTGGCCGATGTGGACACGATCTTTTTGATGATCGGCATTAACGACCTGATCTGGGGCCAGAGTGATCAGCAAGTGCTGACTAACTATCGCGACATCATGGACTACTTGAGCACTCATCACCCTGACACTCAAGTGGTTGTCCAGTCGATTTTGCCCCATGGAGCCGAAGCTGCCACCTGGGAAAGTCGCGCGCTGCTGCTGGAGCTGCCCAATGAGCGGATCAGAGCCATGAATAAATCATTACAGAAGATTGCTGAGGGATATGATGCCCACTATCTAGAGCTGTATCCGATTTTTTCCAACGGCGACGGCAACTTGAGACCGGACTTAACTACCGATGGTCTGCATCTCAACCGGGAGGGCTATCTGGTGTGGCGAGCTGCGATCGCACTTTACAGTCAGCTAGAGCTGCCGTAAAGAAAGGATAGGGATTCGGTACACTAAGTGTGTCTTCTGCCTTTTGCCCCTTGATAAAACCAATGGATACCAAAGCATTTCGCCGTAGTCTCAACAAGTCTGATAACTACTACCGCAATCAGGGCTTTGGCGAAAAAGAGCAAATCGCAGCCCAGATGAGTGATGAATATCAAAGCGACTTGATTCAAACCATCCGCGACCGGGGATACTCCTATACCCAAGGGAATGTCACCATCAAACTGGCCAAAGACTTCGGGTTTTGCTGGGGGGTGGAGCGAGCCATTGCCATGGCCTATGAAGCTCGACAGCATTTTCCCAATCAGCGCATTTGGATTACCAACGAAATCATCCATAACCCTGGGGTGAATCAGCGGCTGCAGGAAATGAATGTGCAGTTTATTCAGGTCATTGACGGCGAGAAGAATTTTTCAGTCGTCGAACAGGGGGATGTGGTAATTTTGCCCGCCTTCGGAGCTAGCGTTGACGAGATGAAACTCCTCAACGATCAAGGCTCCACCATTGTGGACACCACCTGTCCTTGGGTCTCGAAGGTATGGACAACCGTAGAAAAGCATAAGAAGAAAGCCTTTACCTCAATCATTCACGGTAAATACAAACACGAAGAAACCGTCGCCACTCGGTCCTTTGCCAGTACCTATCTCGTGGTCCTCAATTTGGACGAGGCTCAGTACGTCGCTGATTACATCCTTAACGGTGGAGACCGTAACGAGTTTCTAAGAAAGTTTGCTAACGCCTATTCCCAGGGATTTGACCCCGATCAAGATTTAGACGCGGTGGGCATTGCCAATCAAACCACCATGCTCAAGGGGGAAACGGAACAAATTGGCAAACTGCTAGAGCGTACCATGCTCAAAAAGTATGGCCCCCAAGCCCTCAATGACCATTTTTCCAGCTTTAATACCATCTGCGATGCCACCCAGGAACGGCAAGATGCCATGTTTGAGCTGGTTGATATGAATATGGATTTGATGGTGGTCATCGGCGGCTTTAACTCCTCCAACACAACACACCTGCAAGAAATTGCCATTGAGCGAGGCATCCCGTCCTACCACATCGATGGTCCCCAACGGTTACTCCCCGGTAATCGGATTGAGCACCAGCCCCTACACCAAACTGTCACCATCTCCGAAAATTGGCTACCCGCAGGCAAAATCGTCATTGGCATTACCTCAGGAGCCTCTACACCTGATAAATCAGTAGCCCAAGTCATCCATAAAATCTTTCAACTCCAGGTAGAACTGCCAACACCTGCCACCGTGTAGGCCTCCGCTCCAGGGGACGATCGCCGGATGAATAAGTCGATGCTGCCAAGCAATAGGGTCTTTATAGCCACAACAGCAGCTAGAGAGGACGCATCAAGCAGATGATCACCGCTTACAGCTCAAAACCGTCACTAAACGCCCTCAAGCGTCCTAAGTGGCGGCGGACAGGGGTTTTTCCCTAAAATAGGGGAAGGGGTACGTGACGTTATCCACGTCTGCGCCCTTCAGGGTCAGCTGCTCGTTGACTACCCATCCCGTTTAATCTCACTAGATTAAAACAGTTAGATTAAATCCTTGTTCTCAGTCTATGGAGGCCATCCGTCTTTTTAGGCATAGGCAATACACGCTGTAATGCTTGAGGTGTAGCTTCCGTAGGGCCACGGGTGCATTACATTCAAAAATCGTTGATTCTTTTAGGTAGACTTAGCTGACACTCTTAAGTTCCTGATTGAGTTCCTGGTGATTATGACTCGCACAGATATCCAGAATGCCCAGCACATCCTATATGACTTCTTTTTGTACAGTGTTCAGACAGAACCTGTGGAAGCTGTGTTGGGTACATTTCGCCGCTTATTTGTAGAGTACACCGAATCATCCACTGAATCCGAACTCCCGGTGGCGCTATATTCTATTGTGATCGCCAACAGTGAGCAGCAGTTTCTCTTCACCCTCAAACGTGTCTGCTATATCTTGATCAATAACTGGGGTATTCAGCGGCGACCAGACGCCATCAAAAGTTTAATCGCCATGTTTGACGACCGCATTCTAATGCGGCCAGGGGTTTCACTCATCCTCAAACGCCTGCGCGGTTGGATGCAGGACTTTGTTCACAGTCAGGATTTTCAAGATCTCAAGCTGTTTGCCGCCCGCTATGAACAGGATGAGCATTGGAGCAGTCGCTACACCTCTTATCTTTTAGCCCCTCAATATCTCAATTTAGATAACCCCCTGGAGCAGCGCGAAGCAGCTCGTAATCTATCGTCACAGCTCAAATCAAAGTTTCGGTTTGATCTGGCGATGTATACCGCCAAATCCCAGCTCGAATCGTGCGTCGCTACCGTGGACAACCCGACGGTGCTAGGGGAAGCTGCCATTAATTTGGTGAAGATGCTCCTGATCCAACCAGGGCAGTTTAGCTATGAGAACCTGGCCAATCTTTTGCACAAACAATGCCAGCAGCTTAACTATTGGGACTTTAAACGGGCGCTATTGCACTATCTGGTCTACGCCTTACCGACTAAACCCATAACCTTTTCCCTCAAGGCAAAACTACCTGACTCTGTCCTGCCCCTATACAGACATAACAATTCAGAACCGATCACAGAAGCCTTGATTTTGCGCACCTGCAAACGTGTGGTGGATGTCCTAACATCTGAAGATGGAGAAAAGCCTTCAACTGTTTTTAGTATGTTTCTGGCCCAGGGTAACCCTCTGATACTGGTGGTTTTACTACTGAAGGTCGCCTTATTTTGTCCCCATGTGCAATCCCATTTAGAGCTGCGTATTGCCAGCCTTATTCGTTACTATGAGGCCTACTCAGAGGAGGATTGCCGCTGGGTGATCAACTTTTTTGAGGTGTTCCGCATTACCTTTGCGGTCTATGCCAGCGGCACCCTTTACAATCTTGTACCGGTTGCCCCAGGTGATTCGCCCGCATCCTCCCTCAGTGCCTATCGGATTTTCTCTCAGCTACGTGACCAACATTTTGAGCAGAACCAGGCCACCACACCACCAGAGAATCACCTGGCTCAGGATCTGCCCATACCGATGCCCCAGCTAGCTCCAGAGATGATGATGATTTCACCTCATATGCCAGACGCGATCGCAAGCTAGTCTTGCTGTCGTGCAAACTGACGGGCACCGTTAATCGACAGGGCCAGTGCAACTAGCAGCAGCACCGGGATCGAATACCAGGGAAACTGCGATAGGGGCTGGTAAGCCGCCGCCCGCAAACCAACCGTTGTATAGGTGAGCGGCAATAGATAAACAATCCCCTTAAGCAATGGGGGCAGAGTAGCCGGATCAAAAAACGTCGCTCCCAAAAACGACATCGGCACAATCAAAAAGTTATTAAATAGCCCCACACTTTCTAGGGACTGAACATTTAACCCAACAATTACACCCAGCCCTGCAAAAACAGCGCAGTTCAGCACCAGCAGCAGCAAAAACAGAGGATTGAGGAAACTCCACGGATCGCGGGTAAACAGCACCGCCACAAAGATCACCGACCCAGCCGTCAACAGCCCCCGTACAATCCCCGCCAGCATCTTACCTAAATGCATCGACAGCGGATGAATCGGAAACAGCAGCATTTCCTCAAAGTTTTTTGTAAACAGGCGCTCGCCACAAATAGAAAACGTGGTGCCCCCAAAGCTAATCACCATTGAGGACAGCGCTACCATCCCCGGCAAAATAAACTCTAAATAGCTGTCTCCCACAGGCGGCGGCGCTACTTGATCTAAGGAACTACCCAGACCCAACCCAAACGCCAAAATATAGATCAAGGGCGAAACCAAGCCCGATGCCGCCACTTGGGGAATACGCACACGCAAATCTAACCAGTCCCCCCAAAAGATAGTCAAACTATCGGCGAATAACGTTTGTAATGTGCGCGCTCTTAAAATTTTCACCATGGAACCGTCACCGTGGGGAGGTGAATTATTAAATCTATCTTTATTATCAACGGCAATGACCCAGTTTGCCCCACCTTATTTGCAGACAAGTAGCATACTAAAAATTTCGCCTGGCTGGCGTGGGCTGAATTATCCGTCCTCCGCCCAACTTGACAAAGTGCCACAGCACTGTAACGAAAAGGTGCATCCGAACTCTGAAGAACTGTTACACTTCCTCACAAACAGTGTAAATGGCGTCATGCACGGTGATAAATTGAGGAGCGATAAGGTTGAGAGATAATATTTTCATGTCTGAAGAAATTACCAAGACCGAAGGTACTGCGGCCCCCGAAGGCCCTAGTGGGAAAACTCCTATATTTGGTGGCAGCACAGGTGGTCTCCTCTCTGCTGCTGAACGCGAAGAAAAGTACGTTATCACTTGGAGCAGCAAGAAGGAACAGCCCTTTGAGATGCCCACAGGTGGTGCCGCCATCATGAATGAAGGCGACAACATGCTCTATCTTGCTCGTAAAGAGCAATGCTTGGCCCTCAGCCGTCAGCTTAAAACCAAGTTTAAGCCCAGAATTACTGATTATAAGATTTATCGCGTTCTGCCTAGCGGTGAAACCACTTATCTACATCCTGCCGATGGCGTCGTTCCTGAGAAGGTGAACGAAGGCCGTGAGTATAACGGTAAGAAGGATCGTCGCATTGGTGAAAATCCTGACCCCGCGACCATTAAGTTTAGTGGTAAGCAACCCTGTGAAGTGTAAGGATTTTAGCTGCTGTACCCAGCGTACACTGGCTTAAGCCAAACCATTATGGTTTCGAGGAGGCAGTCTATGGGCTGCCTCTTTTTTATGGGATAGTTTTCTGTATAGCAATTTCTGGGTCTAACCTGGATGTAGTTTGTGCCCACTGCCCCAAGGCTTCATGATTTTTCCAGATCTCGCTACATTTAAGCAGCTTGCCAAGCAGGGAAACTTTGTCCCGGTGTATCAGGAGTGGGTTGCCGATCTCGATACGCCTGTATCTGCCTGGTGCAAAGTATGCGCGGGCCAGCCCTACAGCTTTTTACTGGAATCGGTGGAAGGGGGTGAAAATATTGGTCGCTATAGCCTACTAGGATGCGATCCGCTTTGGACCCTAGAAACGAGAGGCGAGCGTACGGTCCAGCGATTTCGAGACGGTGCTGAGCAGGTATTTAAAGGCAACCCGTTTGATGTGTTGGCGGACTGTTTAGCGCCCTACCAGCCCGTCAAACTGCCTGAGTTACCCCCTGGCATTGGGGGGCTATTTGGGTTTTGGGGCTATGAACTGATTAAGTGGATTGAGCCGACGGTGACTATCCATCCGGCCAGGGCAGATGAGCTGCCGGATGGGCTGTGGATGCAGGTGGACAGTTTATTGATTTTTGACCAGGTCAAACGCAAGATCTGGGCCGTTAGCTATGCGGATCTGAGATCGCCTGAGGCGGATCTTGCTCAGGCTTATCAAGAGAGCTGCGATCGCATCGCCAACCTGGTCAACAAACTCAACCTCCCCCTCTCCAATCAGGACAGTCGCCTAGCCTGGACGCCACCGGCCAGTAATCGTGACAGTAACCCAGCGACTGAGCTGGCCTATACCAGTAACCGTAGCAAAGACGAATTTTGTCACAGTGTCGAAACCGCAAAAGCTCACATCAAAGCTGGGGATATTTTTCAGGTAGTCGTCTCCCAACGTCTCACCACAGACTACATCGGTAATCCCTTCGACCTTTATCGGTCTTTGCGACTGGTCAATCCCTCGCCATATATGGCCTATTTCAACTTTCAAGACTGGCAAATCATTGGCTCTAGTCCCGAGGTCATGGTCAAAGCCACTCGCGAAGAGGATGACCATACCCTCACAGCCGTTCTACGTCCCATTGCCGGCACCCGCCCCCGAGGCAAAACTACAGCCGAAGATGACGCCTATGCCGCAGACCTAATGGCGGACCCTAAAGAAATTGCCGAGCATGTCATGCTCGTGGATCTGGGCCGCAACGACCTAGGCCGTGTCTGCACCAGCGGCACCGTCAGCGTGGACGAGCTGATGATTATTGAGCGCTATTCCCACGTCATGCACATCGTCAGTAACGTCATCGGGGAGCTGGCACCTGGCAAAACCGCTTGGGACCTGCTCAAAGCCTGTTTCCCAGCAGGCACCGTCAGTGGCGCTCCCAAAATCCGCGCCATGCAGATTATCCATGACCTCGAACCCTGCCGTCGTGGCCCCTATTCCGGTGTCTATGGCTACTACGACTTTGAGGGCCAGCTGAACAGCGCCATTACCATTCGCACCATGGTGGTCGAAAACAAAAAAGATGGCTCCCACCGGATCAGTGTCCAGGCAGGAGCCGGTCTAGTCGCTGATTCAGTTCCTGAAAACGAGTATCAGGAAACCCTAAATAAGGCGCGAGCCATGCTAGAAGCCGTCAGATGCTTAAAGCCCTAACGCGCTTTATTCAAAAGTATTGCTTCAACCATTTCTTCAACGCAGCATCTACGCACCGAGTGGATTCACATCCTCGGCACCAGAAACTTGCTGCCCCTTGAGTACTTTGTAAACCATTAAGAGGGCCAACAATAGCACAGGGGTAATAGCGACTCCTACCAACCCTGTTACCAGGGCTCCAAACGCAGCATTCATAAAAATTACGCTGAGGATGATCACAGGTATCAGCAGTACGAGGGTAATTGCAAAGACTGGCCAAAAAATCTGCCACCAGCGGCCTTTAGTCAATGCCCAGCTTGCCGCAAGGGCCTCAGTGGGCGATTTATGCTCCAGCATGACCTCATACTGTGTAGCAAACAACCTGACAGCCAGATAAATTCCAGGCACCAACAGGAGCACCATACTGGGAATTAAAATAACCATCAATAGCAACGAAGTCAGAATCAGCTGCCCTGCCCGCTGCCACGCCATGGACAACGCTGTACTCAGATCTGCTTTTTCTCCAGTCAAAACGCGATTGGCCAATACTATACTGGCTCCACCTAAAATAGGCGCGACCAAAATAGCAAACGCAACGTTAAAGACCGCGCTAAGCGCTTCGCCAGGAATCAGCACCGGCAGAATATTCGCTGGCAGCGCTAGGATTGCAACCGGCACAAACACCGGTCCCACTTGGCTAAAGGCATCACGTAAAATTTCCCCTGGGTTCAAAGACGTTTGTGTCATAAGTGTGTCTCAACAATATTTTCGATTGTTCACACCTCCAAGGGTACCGTTCTGACTAGAAAGCCCTAATCCCAGCGTTTAAAAACGCAACATAGCCCCCAGCTGACCTGAATGTCACGTTTAGGGGCTATGTCGCAGTCTAATCATGGATGCTCCAAACCGCCTGATACTGCAGATGCGTCCATGAGAAAATGAGGTCGCCCATCTACAGCAGATGCAGGAATTTATCCTCTTTACCCAGGGCCTTGACCGCTTTTTTGATTTCCTGAGTGCGCTCTTTTTTCACAATCAGTGTGGCATTACCATCACGAACGACGACCACATCTTCTAGACCAATGGTGACGACCACTTCCTCGTCATCAGACGAGTAAACAATACAGCCGTTGGTGTCATGGGCCTGATGCTCACACATATCTACATTGGCAGCCTCTCCCTTCATCAGACGCTCAATGGCATTCCAGTCACCCAGGTCATCCCAGCCAAAGTTAGCGGGCATCACATAGGCTTTGGTGGTTTTTTCCATGACGGCATAGTCAATGCTGAGCTTTTCTAGCTCAGCGTAGGCATCCACACCTTTAGCCAGCAGCGGCTCCATGAGTTCCGGTGCATAGGTTTTGAGTTCGTCGATCATCACCCCAGCGGGGAAAATAAACATGCCGCTGTTCCAGCTGTAGCGACCGCTGGCTAAAAATTCTTCGGCAACGCTACGCTCAGGCTTTTCGGTAAAGCGGCTCACCCGGTACGCCGCTAGATCGCCGTACTGACCAGCAGCATCCCCCTGCTCGATATAGCCATAGCCCGTCGAGGGGAAGGTGGGCTGGATACCCAGGGTAGCGATAGCCCCTTGACTTTGGGCGAGGTCAGCCGCCGCCCGGATAGTGGCACGAAATTTGGGTTCGTCGGTGATGTAGTGGTCGGCTGGGAAGAAGCATGCGATCGCATCATCCCCATGACGCTTAGCCACTTCCAACGTTGCCCAAGCCACAGCTGGCGCGGTATCGCGTCCTTGGGGCTCCACCAAAATATTTTCCACCGGCAGTTCTGGCAGCTGCTGTTTCACACCGTCGGCTAAATGGGATGCAGTGATCACCCAAATCGCATCCCAGCCACCGGCTAAAGGCAATAAGCGGTCAGCCGTAGACTGCATCAAACTGCGACCGCTGCCGTCTAAACACAGAAACTGCTTGGGATTCTTCAGACGGCTTACCGGCCAAAAACGTTCTCCCTTACCCCCAGCTAAAATAATCGGCACTAATGTTGGAGTTTGACGGATAGGTTGTGTCATTGCTTACTTAATAAAGTTAAATTACGGCGTTAAAATGAGTTGACCTTATAGAGTTCTGAACAATATTAGCGATTACGCGTGACTCACCACCCGTAGACGGCTTAATATTAGTTAACTTCTCACCTATATGTAGAACGTATCAAAAGCTCCAAAAATTTCCGCTTTAGCCAATACCTACATAAAGCCTGACCCATATCCCCATAAAACCCACCGTTTAAGCCCGCCCTAAAACAGTCAATTCATGTTCTGACCCTTGATTTCGGAGTCCGTAAGTTAACTGTAGGCACCTCTATAAATTCATGGCTCAACGGGATATCCCCGAGACGAGCATTCCTATAATTAATCTATGTTTCCCTTTCCATCATCCAAGTCTGGCTCAAACGCTGAAAGCGATATGCCAAAACAACGTTCACTCCTGGGCAAGGCCTTTAGAGTCTTGATCTGGACTGGTATTTTTGGAACAACCGCCGTGGTCTCCGCAGCGGCAGGAGCGGCGTTTATACTCACCGTGCCGTTACCCAAAAGCGTGGGAGAAGTGACCGCCAATCCCCCCCTTAGCGATCTCTGGAAATCTGGCTTTCGCTATCAGGTCTCTCGTCCCGTGACGCTTTTGCTCATGGGTCTGGACGAAGCTAAAGATATCGATGGCGCCACCGAAACCGATTTGGTCGGTCGTACTGACACCATGCTTCTAGCCCGGATTGATCCGGACACTCAAGCCATTAATATCATGTCCATTCCCCGAGATACTCGGGTAGAAATTCCTGGCTATGGCACCGACAAAATCAACCAGGCCAATGTAGAAGGTGGCGCAGAACTCGCGGCACAAACCGTCAGCTATAACTTTAATCAAGTCGAAATTGATCGCTATGTGCGGGTGAGCACAGCCGCATTTCGAGAAATTGTGGATTTGGTCGGTGGCGTTGAGGTGTTTGTCCCCAAAGCCATGCAGTACGAGGACAAAACCCAAGGCTTAGTCATCGACTTAGAACCCGGTTGGCAAACCCTGAACGGTGATGAAGCAGAGCAGTTTGCCCGATTTCGGCAGGATAATCTGGGTGATATTGGTCGGGTGCAGCGGCAGCAGATATTGTTAAAAGCGCTGCGCGATCGCATGCTCAACCCCACTGTGATTACGCAACTGCCACAAATTGTCCGTATCCTGCAAAGTCACATCGATACCAACCTATCGACTGAGGAAATCCTGGCTTTAGCAGGTTTTGGTCTCCAGCTTGACCGCGAAGCCTTAAATATGGTGATGCTGCCGGGGCGCTTTAGTGATCCAAACGAATTTAACGCTAGCTATTGGGTGGCCGACACCAACAGTACTAACGATGTCATGCAGCGGTTCTTTGATGCCGAACCCGCTGCCGTCCTCGCCAATGACACCCCACAGCGTTCCATCAGCCGACTGCGAATAGCGGTTCAAAATGCCTCCAGGGATCCCTACATGGCCCAAGACGTTGCCGATCGACTGCGCAATGAAGGCTTTCGCAATGTCTATATCGTTGAAGACTGGCCCGATTTTAATCATCAGACCAAGGTGATTGCCCAGCGGGGTGATCTCAATGGAGCCGACTTTTTGGAAGCCATCCTAGGGATGGGTAGGGTCATTGCAGACTCCACAGGCGACCTCGAATCGGACTTTACCATTCGTGTCGGCGATGATTGGACTGAGCAAATGATCCAGTAATTCAGCGCGCCCATGACTCCGTCTCAGACCACTGACGCTGATAACGAATTAGCTGGATCGCAGCTATTCATATCCATGGGGGTATCTGTCCTCAGGCCAATTGCGATCGCGACAGTTTTAGCCTGTGTCTGGGTACTGTTATCGGCAAGTGCAGCCAGGTAGCCCCTGCTTGAAACGGCCTAAAGCAGTGCCTGCATTAACGGCTCCCAGGCCAAGATATCGGCCATCAGCGTACGATAGCCCAACACATTTGGATGCAGACCGTCACTACACAGACGCTCATTACACCAAGCGTCTCCTTGGGAGCGCCATTGCTGATAAAGATCTAGATAGGGAATCTGCTTGGCTTCACAAGCATGGCGCGTCATTTGGCTATAGTGGGCCTGGTCAGCATGGGAGAAGTGCAGGATATCGGCATAGGGCATGACCGCTTCATTAACGGGGACCATCCCCACAAACAGCGTCGGACAGAGCTGCGTGGCCTGGTCAAGTAAGCTATTGAGTTCCCGTGAAAAGTTCAGCTCATCCGTCATGGGCCGCCCTGTGGGTCGCCCTAGTCGGGCACTGTCATTTAGGCCCACCGACAGCACCAATAGATCGGGCACCTGACGGCGCAGTTCGCCCCGCAGTTTAAATTCTCGTTCTAGCCGCATCGACACCTGCTGGACACCATCCCCCCTGACACCCAGGTTATAAATAATCGGTCCAGGCTGAGCAGGATCCATCCACTGACGGCGCAGCCGCTCAACCCAGCCTCCGCCTTCGGTATCACCGTAGCCATAGACCAGGCTGTCACCTACCATTACAACCTTTTTAGGATGAATCGCCGGAGAGAAACCACTGGGAGCAGCAACAGTACGATTGACAAGAGCAGCCATAGAAAAGCTCAAAACTGGGTTGGAGGAATAACAGTACTAAAGCATTAGCCCAAACAACCAACGCATCAGCACAGACTTCCGCAAATTAACATTTTGTACTGCTTATTTTCAAATCTTTACAGCTGCCAGATCAAACAAAGTTCTCTATAAAGTGCCTTTTCATAGCAAAACCCAGGGTGCGATCGCACCCTGGGTAAAAATGATGAAACCTTTAAGTCAAGCGACGTAGCCGTTAGCTCATGGTGGCACCGCTGCGCCCATAAGCATGCTGAACATCGTATCTAGGTTTGCCCTGAATACGACTACCGGCACCAATTGAGTCCATGGGCATCCCCACATCTGCAGCAGCACGACTCAACAAAGAACGCTGACGATTGGTCACAGTATGGCGATTAACAACGGCATGCAGTCGAGCAGATTCTTGAACAGACATCTTTATTGACCTCCTAAGGATGTAAACCCACAGCACCGTGCGCGACGTCACATGTGCTTTCTGTTTCAAGTATAGACACAAATTCCGTATATTTCGATACTTTTTAGGATTTATTTCTGTGAATAAATATGTCTTTTCTTGCGTCTCACCATCGCAGGCCATCACCGGCCCCTGGAGTAAAGCCACAAAAAAACGCCAGTCCGAAGACTAGCGTTAAGCCAAACACAATGACTCAATCAAGCTGTGCTGTCTAAGTTAGCAGTCGTAGTAAAGCGCTAGCTCGTAGGGGTGAGGACGAATATCCATGGGAATGACCTCAGTATCGAGCTTGTAAGAAATCCAGTTTCGGATAAAGTCCTCGGTAAAGACTCCACCCTGCGTCAAGAACTCATGATCGCTCTCTAGAGCAGATAGCGCTTCCTTGAGCGAGCCAGGGGTAGACGCAATCTTAGCTAGCTCGTCAGGGCTCAGCTCATAGATATCTTGATCGATAGGCTCAGGAGGTTCAATCTTATTCTTGATACCATCAATACCCGCACACAGCATGGCCGCAAAGGCCAGATAAGGATTTGCCGTCGGATCGGGACAACGAAACTCTAGGCGTTTTGCCTTCGGGTTGTCGCCAGACAGGGGAATTCGAACGGCTGCAGACCGGTTACCGTTCGAGTAAACCAGGTTGACAGGCGCTTCAAAACCAGGCACCAAACGCTTGTAGGAGTTAGTACTAGGGTTAGTAAACGCCAACAAAGCAGGCGCATGCTTCAAAATACCGCCAATGTAGTGGGTAGCTAAATCGCTCAGCCCAGCGTAACGCTCACCCGCCATCAGAGTGTCGCCGTTTTTCCAGATGGACTGGTGAGTGTGCATCCCGGAACCATTGTCCTCGAACAGAGGCTTGGGCATAAACGTCACCGTCTTGCCGTACTTCTTACCAACGTTCTTGATGCAATACTTGTAGGTCATCAACCAGTCAGCCGCTTCAATCATTTCGCCAAACTTGAAGCCCAGCTCACACTGGCCGCCAGTCGCCACTTCGTGGTGATGCTTTTCAATGGGCACACCACAGTCTGCCATCGTCAGCAACATCTCAGTTCGCATGTCTTGAGAGGTATCTGTGGGAGCCACAGGGAAATAACCACCCTTGTAGTTAGGCTTGTACCCTAAGTTACCGCCTTCTTCATCACGACCTGTGTTCCAACGTCCCTCAACAGAGTCAACGTAGTAGTAGCTAGAGTTAGATGTCGTGTCGTAGCGAACATCATCAAAGATGAAAAACTCAGCCTCAGGGCCAAAGTAAGCAGTATCACCAATACCGCTGGACTTCAAGTAATCCAGGGCTTTTTGTGCGATCACACGGGGGCAACGGTCATACCACTCACCCGTACGAGGCTCTTTAATGGAGCAAACCAGGCTCAGGGTGGGTTCCTTCATGAAGGGATCAATCCAAGCCGTTGTGGGATCAGGAACCATGGCCATATCTGACTCGTTAATGGCCTTCCAACCACGAATACTGGAGCCGTCGAATGCCACACCGTCGGTAAAGCTACTCTCATCAATTTGGCTGCGATGCACCGTAAGGTGTTGCCAGATACCTGGCAAATCGATGAACTTTAGATCAATCATTTGAATGTCTTGATCGTTGATCATCTGCAAAACTTCTGCGGCAGTCTGGGCCATGAATCACTCCTTATTTATTCACTAGAACCGTTGTGGCTTTACGGTCAGAACAGGCCAACACATTCAACGGCGAAAGTATTAAACAATGCGTAAGACTTAAAATGTGGACCTGTTAGAAATTTTCTATATTTCTCATCCAAGTCATCCAAGCAACGCATATTCGGTAGATCCCCTCCATCAATGCTTGACTAGGGAAAGCACCTATCTCAAGTAGACTTCCACTATTCGCTAAGACCTAAAAATTATTAAGCTAACGAGACAGCTCAAACGCTACATAAACGCTACCGAGAATAGGCTATGGCAAGCCTGGAACAATCCTAGGAACAGTGATCCTCAGCGATTGTATCCCCTGTTACAAATTAAGTGTTTCTCTAGTATTGTGAGGCCCCATGAACTACGGGGGTCAATATGATTGACCTTTATTTTGAACGCCACCGCCTGTGGATACAGCCGAGGCTGTTTGAACTAACGACTCGATCTGTCCTAAATGCCCCATTAATTATTACGAAAGGTTGCGTATTGTAAAAATACTCGTGTCAATTCGCCTCTCAATCACGTGTATTGTCTGCTGTTTAATTCACCGTGGTAGACTAAATTTTGGTATTTAAGTGTTGGTAAGCGTTGCCGCTGGGGGCTTTGAGGTTCTAAAGGCAGCGACAAGGCACATGAAAAAATGCCTAGACAAGCAGTCAGAACGCTCTTGCGCTTGTTCTCATATTTGGGTCATGCCAACGTTTGGTCAGTGCTTGACTGATGAATTATATGGGGACTTTCATCCCTGGCTTAGTTACAAGTTCCTACTTGATTTTTTGAGTCGTACATTAATCGCACTGGGAGAAAGATTTCATGCGGGATACGGTGACGGGTTTAATCAGCACCTACGACATTACGGGTCGTTACCTCGATCGCAACGCTATCGATTCTTTAAAAGATTATTTTGGCAGTGGCACCGATCGAGTTCAGGCTGCTGCCTATATCAGTGCAAATGCTTCTAGCCTAGTCAAGGCTACAGGCGCTGCGCTGTATGAGCAGGTACCAGAGCTACTTCGTCCAGGGGGTAATTCCTACACCACTCGACGCTATGCAGCCTGTTTGCGGGATTTGGATTACTATCTGCGCTACAGCAGCTATGCGCTAGTAGCGGGTAACTGCGACGTGCTGACAGAGCGAGTTCTGAACGGTTTGCGTGAAACTTATAATTCGTTGGAAGTGCCTGTAGGTCCTACAGTTCTTGCCATCCAGCTCATGAAGGGTGTGCTGAAGGAGCAGCTGGAAGCTCAGGGTATATCTGATACGTCTTTTGTGGATGCTCCCTTTGATCATCTAACTCGTGAACTGGGCGAAGTCAGCGTTTAGGCTTCATTTACATCGGATAGACTTGCAAGGGGTTACTCGAATTTGAGTGCCCCTTTTTAGATGGCGATGGTTACCACCATTGTTAAGCTTAGAAGGCAGGTTCCGGACTTCGACTCCGCTCAGTCCTCTGCTACCAAGCAGGTGGACAGAAATATTACATCTCTAACGCCGCTGGCTTCGACTTCGCTCAACCAGCTCCATCTCTGAGTTTCAGATAATTGAGGGCTGAGCGAAGTCGTTCGTGTTAACGTCTCCAGCGGAGAAAGCCCGACCTCAAAAGATAATTATGACGCTCTAATTACTAGCTCTAAGGCTCTGGATTTTATTGATTTCTCTGTCCGTAGTCAGAGCTACTCTCAGGTGTACAGATCTGCCAGGCGCTTGGTGGACCTTTAGGTAGGGTCAAGCCGAGTACAGGAGCGAATCGCTGAAAGCGTTCTAGGGTAGATGTAAGCGGTTCGTTAAGAGCGAGTGCGGCTAGGATAATGCGCGTTGGGTGAACGTTGCCCTGTAGCAGGTCGTTTGAGCTTCTGAGTTCTTTGGTCAGGTGCTTGGAAAAGGCGACTACGTTATCTTCAGTATCGATTAGCTCTTGCAGCAGGGTTTGGTCTACCGGGGGGAGCTTGAGCCCGAGAGGCGTAAATTTTTGGAAGCGTTGGTAAACGTCAGCGATTGATTCGTTGAGGTTAACGGCTGCTGTGATCAGGTGGGCTGGAGTGACTTGGTCCGTGAGCCAAGTGCTGACGATGGTTGAATAGCTGGATTGGAATTCTTCGGAGAATGCGATCGCATCCTCCCGCTCAATCACAATATTCTTGACCGCATCAGGCTCCACATCCGGCAGTAATAACCCCAGGGGTCTAAATCGCTGAAACCGCTCCAAGGCTTCACTGAGGGATTCACCCACACGCCACGCCGCCTGCACGATCTGAGCCACCGGCAAATAATCCTCAGGCCAAGCAACTTTCTGATTGATACCTCCTATAGATAGAGCCAGAACATCTGTCTCAGTAGCTCGAAATTGGCTTAAGGCATCCAAGTCAACTTTTGGCAGTTGCAAGCCTATATCAACAAATCGTTCAAACCGGCTGAGCGTATTAGCAATTGGCTCATTTAATTTGTCTGCTACAAACGCTATCTGAACAGGTGATATAAAATCTTTTGTCCATGCTTCTTGACCATCCAATTGCTTAGAAAGGGCAATAATATCTTCCGGTGTTATTTTAATTTCTGTGAGTTTTTCTAAGTCTACATCTATAACTTTTAACCCTACTAACCTAAGTTTTTGTAATCGTCGGATCGTTTTTTCTATTGGTTCATATAAACGTGTAGCAGCTAGAACTATTTGAGCAGCGGATATGCGGGTTTCGCTCCAAGGTATTCTCCACTGTGTTTTACCTGCATCTGAACCGAAGGAATTTATCTCCCTTATTCTTCTTGAAAGGACAATTACGTCTTCTTCCTCAATATTTATTTTATTTATAGCTTGAAGATCTATAGCAGGAATTTTTAATCCCAGTTTGACAAATTTTTGTAGACGTTTGACTACAGCTACTAACGATTCATTCAAGATGTGCGAAGTATGGATAATGTGCGCTGGAGGAATAGATTCGTCGACACACTCCATCGAAAATCGTTCCGGATGAAGATCTGCTGATAACAGTACTCCATCACCAGGTTGAGGCTGTGGAAAGTTTTTGAGTGGTATTTCTTTTGTTAGCTCATCTAACAAATTTCCTGGAACTTTAAATAGCCCATGCTGACTCCACAAAATTACTCGGTAAGGTAATAGCCACCAGGGACTTGGAAAATGAAGAGTCCTTCTAATTGAGGTTTCATAATTGAAATAGCACAGATAAAGGTCGGGCGAGAAACAACCTAGTTGAGAAACGGGCACCTTTAACTGATTTAAATTACTGGTACTTGCAATCATCAATGGAATTCTTATCTCTTCATTAGATATTATCTCCACAATTTTTAAGGCTACCTGTGGCTGTTTTCTCTCCAATTTCCAAAGTAAATTGAGGTCTAAATATTGCCAGCCCAGTAACGGTTTAATAGCCTTCATCAAGGACTCACGAACCCATGAACGATCCCATTTAACAATTTGCTTACGATCAACCGTTAATTTGGGTAGATAATCTTGACGTAGATTAAAAATAAATCCGGGTTGAGCTTCAGCTGTCCATAATCCATCAGACAGAATGCATCCATTTCTTAAATGCTCATATTCACTTTCTGGTACCCACCAAATATCTGTATCCCCTATATTCAGACAGTAGCTGTCAGGATAATAGGGATGTCTCAGCTGGTTTGGCAGCCAAATCTCATATCGCCCAAACTGTTTAACTTCGGTCTTAAACTCAGCTACCCACAGTAATTTTCGTAGAGTCTCAATACAGGAAATCAGCTGACCTTTATGATGCGTGCGATTGAGATATAAGCGTACTCGGGTACCCGCATCGTTTCCTAATCCCAGCTTTTGAACACGAAATAGACCACTGCTCCCTGGCACACGAATCTGTAGTCTTTGGCCAGGGTTTCCATCACGGTCTAACCGACAGGTTTCCACTTCGATTTCATCCGCCAGCATGAAGTAGCTCAGAACTCCGACGCCAAACTGGCTATTAGGGTAAAGCTTGATAGGAGGATCGCATTTGCGCCATTCAGCCTGCTCTTCAATAAACTCTGGTAAATCAGCAAATCGACGTCCGGCCCGAGCAAAACATTTCGACAGGTGGGTCATGGCCATACCAATACCGTTGTCTTCGCACTCTATGTAGGCGCGTTCGTTTTCATCCTTGCCCTGACGAAATAGGATACGTCCTTCCCATTCTTGACCTGCTGACAATGCTCCTGTTTGCTCTAAATATTGAAGCCGTGCCTGCCGATAGCGACAGGCATCCAGAGCATTTTGGTACAGCTCACGAATGGCCAGCATCGGGTCACCATAGAGCTGCTCACCCATCAGCAACTCCCGCACTTCATCATGGGCCAGCTGAAATTTAACGTGAGGAATTTGATAAACCGGAGCCCCATCCGCCTGTTGAGCAGCTGCTATGCCGTCGGATTGCAAATAGGCTGGCAGCCCCGTCAGGGCCGCCATGCCGCCATGGTTATCGGCCACGCACCGCAGCATATGGGAAAGCACGTCGTCCAGACTTTTAACATAATCAGTCAGGGCTAAATCAATGGCTGGATGATGACAGGTGACCGTTAGAGTACGCCCCCGCCCCATCGGATTCCATCGGGCTTGATTGATCACCTGGAGGACCTGTTCAGGAGTTAGGGGATCCGCCAGACCGATGTGATCCACCAATACCTCCGGCAGCTTACGGATATCAATAGCTAGCAGCTCCGCCAGCTGCAGCAGGTAAGCCACTATCTTTTCGCGAATCGTCTGCTCTTCTCGATAGGAGCCAACCACTAGCCTATTGTGCAAAGCATTGGAGCGCTCATCATTGTCGATGCGCTCCAGATCTGCGTACATGCAATAGGCCAGTTCGAGCAGACGCTGCGGTTTTAGGGTTTCTCTAACTAAGCGTGATTGACCCTGGGCGCTCCCGAGCGACGTGAGCAGTTCATCTGCCAGATAGCCTCCTTGGGATGCGGGCAGCCAAACTTCCAGGGTTTTGAATAGACACTGATGCAATAACCAGGTCATCACCGTATCTTTGTCGCTCAGGCGGTTTTGGTCCTGCAGTCGTTTGGCTTTGCGCTCAAATCGCTGCTGGGTTTGGTGAATTTTTTCCAGAGCCTGCCGTAGCTTACTCGCTGATTGAACTCGCTCCAGAGACAACGGAGCAACTGCTGCAGCCTGGACAATGCTACTGGCCAAAACGGCTTCACGTACAAAGGGAACCGCAATCACCAGAGCAATTTCGGCAGCTGACAGCTGGATAGCAGGATTCGACCACAGCACCAGCATTTCTAGAGCTTCTAGCACTCGAATCGGTAATCTTTCATCCCGCCAGGCGTCGTCTGGAAAAGCCCTGATTGCCGCCTGCCACTGCTGCCAACAGACACCTACTACTCTGCTAACTTCATTTTTGAGAGCATTGGCCGGGCAACAATCATGGATACCTGTTTCGGGCCAGAGAGAAGACTGTAAAACAGCGTCTGTCCACGGGGCAATCGTTGCTTGTTTAGCTGTAGCGGCACTATCACAAATAATTCTGGCAGTGATATCGTCTCCTACCGCACTTTCATAGGCACGGTATATATCTTGTGGGCGTCTACTGTTTTCAGTAATCAGCTCAGCCAATCTACGCTGAGTCATGTCTAAGACTTCGCCTAGCTTAGTGGCCGGGTGGTTGACATCTATTACGGCTGCCAAGGCTGTAGAAAATAAGCTAGCACCACGTTCACTGGCTACGTACTGGCTGACCTGCCCCGGACCGCAGGAAAACACCAAAACATAGCTGCGATGATGGGCTTTTCTAATCTCTCCACGACTCCAATTGGTTAAACCAATGTCCTTGGTGCCCAGTTTGACGCCATGGCGACACGCATCGATAAAAAACACAATGGTCTTGGCGTCGCACTGATCAATGGCGTCGCTCATAGCATCTGGCGTAATCAGATATTGCACAAAGGCCGGATCATCAAAATCAGCATCTGAGGGCAGCAGATAGTCATTGCCCTCATAGTGAATGCCATGGCCAGAAAAATAGAGCAGCAAAACATCCAGACCTTTAGCATGGAGTAGTTCCTTGCGAAAGGCTCTCAGTAGCTTATTTTGGCCAGTTTGCTCGATACCGTCTGTGCCCATTGTTCGCACACTGTAGCCAGATTGTTCGACAGCGGCATGGAGAATTTCTAAATCACGGCGGACAACGGGTAAATCTTCAAGGACACTGCTTTCATATTCAGGAACTCCAACCAGGAGGGCTCGACGCTTTTGCATTCGCTACTCCGAAAACGTGAGGGTGATGGCACCGGTTCCACCCAACTTAGCTGTCCCTACCAGTTCGATGCCACCTTCAGCGGTGACTTCTACCTGAACTGTTACTTCTTTTAAGCGAAAACGCCCCAATTCCTGAACATCGCTGAGCATAGATGCCATTCCCTGACAGACGGAACTCAAGTTTTTGCGCAGTAGGTCTGTGGGTAAATCACGCACTGCGATCGCAGTTTCAACTGAAAACAGACCTTTTACCGGCTCGTCATCGTCCGGCAGACTGACCAGAAACGGAATGGTATCCATGGGTTGTTCACTGAATTTGTCTACTCAAATATAGTTGATGTAGTACAGGCGCAGAAAATATCAATAAAGCTGGATTGAGCGCGTTTTATTTATCCTAAATGACTGTTTTGGAAAGCTTTTACCTGGGAATTGATTTTGGGACTTCAGGGGCACGGGCGATCGCAATTGACTCCCTAGGACAGATCATCGCCGAAACTCGCTGCCAGTACCGATCAGACGCACCTAATGCAGACGATTGGAAGCACACACTATGGACACTCCTCGACCAGATACCGGGCAACGTGCGACATCAAATCGGTGCGATCTCAATTAATGGCACCTCCGCCACGGTTTTACTGTGCGATCGCAACCACCGCCCGCTCACACCGCCTCTTCTCTACAACGATGCCCGTGGAGGAATTCCAGCAGTAGCCCCAGTTAGCAGTCCAGCCCATAGCGCCACCTCCAGCCTGGCTAAAGCCCTGTGGTGGCTAAAGTATTTACCTGACAATACTCTGACCCAGGCGCAGTATCTGGTACACCAGGCCGATTGGTTAAGTAGTCTGCTCCACGGCCATCCTGGCATTAGCGATTACAACAATGCCTTAAAGCTGGGATACGATCCGCAGCACTTAACCTATCCTGACTGGCTGCAGACGCTAGAGATTGGCCCATGGCTGCCGAGGGTCTTAGCTCCAGGAGATGTAATTGCGCCGATTCAGCCCGAGGTCGCCCAGCGTTTTAATATTTCGCCTACCTGCTTAATCAAAGCTGGCACGACAGATAGTATCGCAGCCTTCCTCGCTAGCGGTGCCAGTCGTCCAGGTGACGGGGTCACATCCCTAGGCTCCACACTTGTGCTAAAGCTGCTCAGTCCCATAGCTATCAATGACACCGCTAGCGGTGTTTACAGCCATCGTCTAGGGCAACAATGGTTAGTGGGTGGTGCATCCAATACCGGTGGCGCGGTGCTGCGCTACTACTTTGACGATGCTGAGCTGCGCAACCTGAGCCAGCAGATTGATCCGACGCAGACCAGTGGTCTTGATTACTATCCGCTGCTCACTAAGGGCGAGCGGTTTCCCATCAATAACCCACAGCTGGAGCCCCAGCTGAGCCCCCGTCCGCAGGCACCTGCCAAATTTCTGCACGGACTACTAGAAGCCATGGCCCGGATTGAAGCGTTGGGCTATCAAAAACTGATGGCTCTGGGGAGTGGAGATGTCAAACAGGTCTATACAGCCGGTGGCGGAGCCCAAAATACGGCCTGGCAACAGCTGCGATCGCAGGCTTTGGGTATTCCCATCGTCCCAGCCAGCCACACCGAAGCCGCCTACGGGACTGCTCGATTAGCGGCGGGACTCATTCAGCTGAATTAATCGAGATCATACCTGCACACTAACTACACCCTAAAAAGCCAGCACCTATAGAAAATGCTGGCTAACAGTTGCTAGATAAAATCCAGTCAAATCTAAAAGTTGAGCTGATCGCCACGACGATACTGCATATAAGCCGCTACAAACAGACCGGCCAATGTAACCGGAATTAGGCCTAAAACAATCCCCAACAGCAAAGGTTCAATCACGCTGCGTTTCCTCAATGACTTACAAAGCTTACAGAAGCAGTGCTACACATTACTTCTTCTACCTTTATATTAAGCCATTCCTTTACTTGAGCCTAGGGCACATCATCAATTGCCCCTAGAACAGTGGATGCATGGGGCATATAGCGCAGCGCCCAAGGCAATTAAACTACTTAGGGTCTGTGGGCTAGGACCTGTGAGCCAAGAGGTTTAACGTCAATTCATAACAGACCTCAGTGCCCTAAGATGTCTAGACATCCATAAACGTACCCATAGCTAGCCTCCCAATTTTCGTGGATTATCGATGAAATCTCCGTCTCACCTAAGCCATAGCTTAAGCAAAGCTACAGATTTCACACCCATTTTTTAGTCTGAATGCCTTGCAATGGCTTATAAGAAAACTTTAAACTATGTATCATATGCGTAATAACAAAGTGTTACGTTTTGCCTGTGACCCAAAACACGATCGATAGTCCATCTCTTTCTCAGCCGTCAATGGAGAACCAGAACAATCGGCTGGTCGTTCAGTTTGCGTTAGCAGCAACCACTATTTTTTTATGTGTCGTTCTTATTATCTGGGGTATCCATCGGGTACAAGTTTCAGACCCTTATGTGCATGATGTTCTGGAGTCTACTGCCGATCTTGAACGAGGACAGCAGCTATTCTGGCAAAACTGCGCCATGTGCCACGGAGTAGATGGCACTGGAGAAGTCGGTCCAGATCTACAGCATGTGTCTGAACGCAAGTCACAGGTGGCACTAATCAAGCAGGTGATCAGCGGCAAGACCCCGCCTATGCCGCAGTTTCAGCCCAATACTCAAGATATGGCTGACTTACTCGTATTTTTAGAAAGTTTATAGGTCAAGCAAGATCTGAATTTTTAAGCTTTGAATTCCTCAAAGGTTGATTCGCATACAATCCAGCAATCATCAGCAAGCAGCCTCCCCTGTTTAAGACTGCTTGCCTGTGCGCTCCAGACCTAACTGAATCAACCGATCTACCAGCTGATCAAACTCCACCCCCGAGGCTTGCCACAACATGGGGTACATACTGGTGGCCGTAAATCCTGGGAAGGTGTTGATTTCATTGATAATCACCTCACCCATTGCTTCTAGATAGAAAAAATCTACCCGCGATAGACCGGCCCCATCGATCGATTGAAAGGCCTGAACGGCCTGCTCTTGAATCGTTGTAACGATATTGGCAGGCAGCGGTGCAGGAATCGCTAAATCAGCCTGACCACCTGTGTATTTGGTTTCATAGTCATAAAAATCTGCATCAAAGCTAATTTCACCAATCACCGAGGCCTGGGGGTTATCGTTACCCAAAATGGCACATTCGACTTCACGGGCCACTACGCCAGCCTCCACAATGATGCGACGATCGTAGCTGGCAGCACTATCAAGGGCAGCTTCTAGCTCTCGGCGGTCCTTAGCTTTTGCAATGCCGACGGATGAGCCCAGATTGGCAGGCTTGACAAAACAGGGATAGCCCAGGGCTTCTTCTATGTCGTCACAGAGTTTGGGAAACACACAGGGGTTGGAATATACCTGCGATCGCAACACCTCCATATACTTCACCTGGGGCAGCCCCGCCTGAGCGAACGCAGACTTCATTGCTAGCTTATCCATACCCACCGCAGAGGCCAGCACACCACAGCCCACATAGGGCACCTGCATCAATTCAAATACTCCCTGAATTGTCCCATCCTCGCCATTGGGACCATGGAGCACAGGGAACCAAAGATCTATATTGGTCGCCGCCGTCGGTATCCGCTCCACGGCTGACACCTGCACATCCACAGTGGGCAATGGTTCTCCTGACGACAGCACAGCCTGAGCATCCATCACCCAGACGCCATCCTTACGGATATAAACAGGCACCACCTCATACTTCTCGGCATTATCCTTAAGACCTAACCCTCGGGCAATCGCCTGGGCAGAGCTAATAGACACCTCATGCTCCCCAGAACACCCACCAAACAATAAGCCTATGCGCATCTTTGCCATGGAGTTTGCCCCTCTTGATTTATCGAAAATATTAAGGGGTTAGCCTATCACAGACCTAACTAACACACTACATAGGACAGCCATGCCCCCCTTCTCGTCTGACACAAAAAAATTGACAAAAAAAACTCCTAAGCCTTAATCAGGCTCAGGAGTCAGACATCAGGGTGCATCTACCAACTAACTGTCCACCCCATTCCTGTTATCTCCGGACAGAACTAAAAATCAAATGCAATTCAAGCATTCTCACCACAGGTCATAAGGAAGCATCAAGATTTCAGAGACTAGGTGAAAAAAAGAACATGACCAGAGATAATGCCATTGAACCTTTGACCTTCCTTGGGATCTGTGAAGTACTTTTTCTTGTCCGATGGCTGGACAACCGGCAGAGTGTGGGAGTTTGGCGGCCTGTGGAATGAAATCGCCTGGCAGCGTAAACCCATCATTAAAAAATTAGGGCTTTACATCGAAGAAGCCACAGAAAAATTATGGCTGTATCAGGTCGAAGACGATGTCCTCATGGTGGAAGTGATGCCCGAGGGCTCCACAGCTACGGCCATTGGCCAAGTTGTCCTCAAACGACTCATTACCGCAGAACAGGTCATTGATAAACTGTGTGAAACCAGCTTTAAAGCTGTCCCCGATGACAGTCCTATCCCTCAACAGCTCTAGCCGTTTCAGTTGACTGCACGCTGACTATAGTGTGGAGCGCAAATTACTCACTGCTCGCTGTAACGAAGCCAATGCTCGGTTGTAGCCTAGGGCCGCACTAACCCAGTTGCCCTCAGCCTGTGTCAGCTCAGATTGGGCCGTCAGTACATCTAACTGAGTCCCTACACCCGCATCCAAACGCAAGTTGGCCAATTCCAAAGCCGTTGTGGCTTGGGTAATCGCAGTTCTCGCTGTGATTACATTTTCTTCGTTAGACCGCAATGTAAAGTAGGCCTGCTCAACTTCAAAACGCACCTGGTCCAACACTTCAGAAAAACGCTCTTCAGCAATATCAGCATTAGCTTCTTGCTGACGCGCCCGCGCCCGTGCTGCCCCCCCATCGGCCAGGACCATATTGAACTGGGCACCAAAGTTATACGTATCTGAAGTATCGTCTAACAAATCACTCCAGCTGTAGTTAGCAAACAGACTGACCTGTGGACCATTGGCCGCCCGTGCCGCCCGTGCCTGTTGAGTACTAATCTCCCGTTGAGCTAACTGCTGTTCTAATTCCACACGCCCCTGAAACGCGAGCAAAATACTATCTTCTAGGGTGAGGCCCCAACGCTCATAGGTTGATTCCCAATTATCTGGGGCTGGCACAGGGGTGGCATTGACATTTAAGGTTGATGGGAAATTTAGCAATCGCGCCAAGTTGCGCCGGGCAATCCGCTGCTGGGCTTGAGACTGAATCAGGTCTTGCTGAGCATTGGCCAGCTGAACATCGGCCCGCAGTACATCGAAACGAGTCCCCACACCAGCCTGTCGACGCAGCTCGTTATCGCGTTGATTACGCTGAGCTTCCTCCACAAAAGACTGATTAATGCGAATTTGCTCACCACTTTCCTGCAGATCGTAGTAAAGGCTCGTGGTTTCTAGCCGCAGTTCTTCACGACGGCGATCAACTTCCAGCTCACTCAAACGGACCTGCTCCTGCGCTGCCTGCAGCGTCGCAGCGCGCTGTCCTGAGGTAAATAAATCGTAGCGTACCCCCACCGATGCATTCAGGGTGGTATCAATACCATCGTCACCCACGGTCCCAAAAACGGTTTGTGTGCTGTCGGACTCCTGGGCTGTTAGATCAGCGGCCGTCGTCACCACTGGGGAAAATGCCGCCCGCGCCTCGGCTAAAGTCGCTTCAGCCTGCTCTAGCTCTAACAGAGATACCTGCAGATCTTGGTTGTTAAAGTAGGCCAGCTCGATCGCTTCCTCAATAGAAATTTCCCGTTCATCGCCTTCTTGCAGCATGATCTCTGACTCTAAGGTCGGGACGCTGAGGGGATTGGGATCCGCTAGCAACTCTGTCGGGGGTAAATTGTCTGTATCGAGCAAATCTTCATCCGCAGTGGAGGGGGCCTGTCCTGTATCCGGCACAATTTCTCCGGTGTCGCTTTCTCCGGTATCGCTTTCTTCGGTATCGCTTTCTTCGGTGTCGCTCTCTTCGGTATCGCTTGCAGGCGGTAGTACAGGAGCAGCCTCAGTCGGCGTTTCAGTATTATCCTCCTCGTTTTCAGACTCGCCTTCAGGTAAATCGGGCAGCTGAGAAAACTGGGTCAGTTCCAATGGCAAAGAAACCCGATTGTCAGCGTCTGATGTGGCAATGAGGTTTGTTGATACTGCACTTGTCAAGGCAGCAGGAACATATATATCCGTATGGGACGGGTCATCATCGGTTAACCCCTCAGCCAGGACTGGAAGCGGCAGCAAAAATAGCGTTCCTCCAAGCACTGCTATCCGAATCAAGAACGAGTGGTTGATGTATCCCATAGTATTTGCGTCAATGTATAGCTAATTACCGTAATGACTCTGTTCACAAATCAAGCAACAAGGCCGCAGGATAAGGGTATACACGTCGTTTTGTGACAAGGCTACCCACCCATAGAAATGTTTTGCCAGTGCAATGCCTATAGTGTCAGGGTCTAGTATCAAGGTCTAGAAGAGTTTCCAAGGGGCAAAATTTGATAGTAAACCTAAGCTGAGGATACAAAGTCTGTCGTAACACAGGCCGATAGCAACCCGTCAATACCCTCCACGGGAAAAATTGGGCATCGCAGTTGATCTACTAAGTCTGATAGGGCCATATCGTCTAGGAAGTAGGCAGCTTCAGACGTAGCATGATCGCCCTGCTTTAACATCAAGGACGGTAACAACACACCATCTCCTAAGTTACGCTCCTTTAACTTTTCTAGGATATCGTAACCCGTCAATAGTCCAGTGACTGTAATCTGCTGGCCCCAATATTCACTGTTTAAGGCCGCCAGCGTGACCGTCAACCCTTCCACTTGATTGAGCCGAGTAACGAGGGGCTCAAAGGCTTTTTCAACTGCATTGCCAACAACCCACGTGAACTTTTTCGGAGTTTCAATCCGCTCGGGCAGACTCTGGGCAGCTGTCTCAAACTGTTTTAGAAATAAACGAATAGAGCCGACACCATTGCCAATTTGAGGATAGGTTTCATAGTGGGACTCCAGGGGCAGTGGTCGCCGCGCAATGAGAAACCATTCGTCGGCGAGCCAGGCAAAGGTAGACCCCAATGTGGCTTTAAATTCGGTCTGTAGCTGCTGCACTTGATCAATGACCTCATTGGCTTTGAGGGTATTAACCGGCACCAGCTCGTCAGCGCTAGGCCGAAAACGAGTCAGTCCCACTGGGACAATGGCAGCTGAGGCAACGGCAGGAACATCACCTGTGTGAAATTTGGCTAGATCTCGCAAAGTCTGCTCTAAATGAGCCCTGTCATTGATACCCGGGCAAACAACGACCTGGGCATGGATCTGTAAACGATGCTGCTGAAACCATCGCAGCTGCTCTAACAGCAGCCCGGCTCGAGTATTTTTGAGCAGACGCTGTCGCACCTCTGGTTCAGTCGCATGGACAGATACATACAGGGGAGACAGCCGCAGTTTAGCAATCCGGTCCCATTCTGCTGGGGGCAGATTGGTTAGGGTGAGATAGCTACCGTAGAGAAAGCTTAGACGATAGTCATCATCTTTTAGGTAGAGGGTATCGCGTTTACCAGGGGGTTGCTGATCGATAAAACAAAAGGGGCAACGATTGTTGCATTGGATCAACCCGTCAAACAGAGCACTTTCAAACTCCAAACCGAGGTCTTCGTCAAAGTCCTTTTCGATTTCTACCGTATGCGCAGCTCCAGCCGAGTCTAAAACCTCTAGGGTCAACCACTCATCGGAACAGAGAAAACGATAGTCGATTAGGTCACGGGGGGATTCACCGTTAATAGAAACCAAGCGATCACCGGGTTCAAAGCCAATGTCTTCGGCAATGGAGTCCCTCAGCACACTGGTAATGACAGCCGGCTGGATAGACGCACTACGCATAAACCATCAGCCTAGACAATGACTCCATAATACTGAGGCAACTGGATCATTGCAGGCTGAGTCTGCCAAATAAGCCGCCTAAAGATTTTGATTAGACATTTTGAATAGTTTTGGTGGCAATGCCAATTAGAATAGCGACCCCAAAGGCCAGGCGGTACCATACAAAGACCCAGGTGCTATGACGTCTGAGAAACTTGATCAGCCATGCGATCGCAAGATAAGACGAAATCACCGCTGCAATCAGCCCGCCAATCAGGGGCATCAAACTAGCGTTTCCCACCGCCGACATATCCTCCAATAGCCCCTTGAGCTCCACCAGGCCAGATATCAAGATCGCTGGAGTCCCCAGCAGGAAGGAAAATCGCGCCGCCGTATCCCGCTCTAGGCCCAAAAATAAACCGGCTGTCAAGGTAGACCCTGAGCGTGATACCCCAGGGACTAAGGCCAACGCCTGACCCAGACCAACGCCAATACCGTCCCACAAATCCAGTTTTTCAAAATTACGCTTGCGCGTGCCCACTTTCTCAGCTACTCCCAAGAGTATCGCCATCACAATCGACGTAATTGCGATCGCTTGGGTGCTGCGAATCACAGACGTCTCATATTGAGTTTCAAAAAATACTTTGATTAAGAGACCGCAAAACACAATGGGAATTGAACCCAAAAGAATCCCCAGTCCCAAACGAAAATCGGAGGACTGATAGCGCTTGGCCATAGCAGCCGTAATGGTATTGCGGGTCACAGAGGTCAAATCGTCCCAGAAGTACCACAAGATAGCCGCCAAACTGCCCAGCTGAATAACCGCCGTAAATGCTACACCGGGATCGCCCCAACCCAGTGCCACAGGGATAATCTTGACATGGGCCGTACTACTGATGGGCAAAAACTCCGTCAATCCTTGAACAATACCAATCACAATGGCCTGGAATAAATTAATTTGTGCTGCTTGACTGACAGGCGCTTGGCCCAACAGTTCCAATGATTGGCATACAAACATGAACAACCCTCCAAAGCTCCAACTCATCAACCGGATATAGCGCAGACCGCTCTTAAAGGACACGAAGTATCGGTCAGGGCATCCGGACTACCCTGACCAGCTTTTACGGATTCGCCATACACTCTATGCGCCCTCTCAGTGGTCGCGGGACCCGATAAGCGCATGCATCCTCAGAATGTCGGCAGCTGCCCTAAACGACATCATGCAGTAATCCCATAGAGCCCAACCGATAACACCATCAACGGCCCAAAGCAGCAGTTTTCCAAAAGAGCCCATCCCAAAAAAAAGCTGAAGTTTTATAGAAACCGAGCTGATGCCCGTTAATCTACTGCTGGCGTAGCCCAAAAGGACCAGTCATCCACATCAGCGATTGCTGGGTACTGGCTACTCCCAAAATAAAATTTACATACCGCAATATTATCTAGGTCGCCATTTATAAAGCTACAGTTCCTGAGCGACTCAATTGGCATGTTATGTTAACAATAATTAACCTCTCTCAGAATTCTATTGAATTCGTCAGGCAGCATTGCTATCCGAAACTACGCCTCAAACTCGACTTCCCGAACCATTAATAGTCGATTCTGATGGGCCCCAAGCTCATCGACTACTTGCTCTTCTAGCAGCTGTCTTTCTAGTCAGCGTTCCTGTATTTATCCAGGCTCCCCTGGTACGTCTTCAGCCTTGGGTAAGTTTGTTGACAACCCCGGTTTGGCTGCTCAGCGGTGTAGCCTTGCTGCGTCAGCCATCCCTGAGACTTTGGGGTGATCTTGCCATTGGCTTTTCATGGACATGGCTAGCAGGTAGCCTCTACTGGGGCTGGTTGCGGGAAAATCCTTATGTCCATTTACCCGTTGAAGCCATTGGGTTACCGATTGTCATTGTCCTGCTCAGTCAAAATCGTTTGATTGTAGGCAGTTACTTTTATCTTGGCTCCTTACTCGGCACAGCCATTACCGATCTTTATTTCTACTGGGTTGACCTCATCCCCTATTGGCGGCAGATGATGCAGGTAGCCCCAACGGATGCTGGAGCCGTGCTGCAAGCAGCGTTACTGCAGCTGGAAAACCCCATAGCCATTACCCGAGCAACGATATTGCTGGGCATCCTCGTCTGTGTGGGTGGGTGGTCCATTAAATCTAATAAAACGCATTGGTGGGCGTTTGCTGGGGCAGTGCTCAGTACAATTTTGGTGGATGCACTATTTTTACTGGCCGCAACGTTAGCCTAGATCCCAATCCACCCAGGTCAGAACGTTAGGCTCGGTCACAGCATAGGCCGTAAGATCTACCTCTTGACAAATTGGAAAGATTATTCCAGTCTATGCATCTAACAGGATGCAGCTACCAACTATTTCGATTGAAGATATGGACAATGTACGCAGCTTTGACCCTATAGCTAGAAGATCAGCAGTATCTTATAGGTAGTGCACAATAAAATAAGCACAAAGGCTATAGTGCAGTTAGGAACAGTAGCGCTAAGGTATAGGACATAGGCTGGCTCGAATTGTCGAGGTATAGTGGTATTCCCTGAAAAGACCCCACAAGTTGGACCCTATTTGGTCCTTAAGACAGACTCAGGTCAACGTCACTTATCGTTGATTGGTAATAGCTGCTGGACGATTGGCCGCAGCGATGACAATAACTTTGTCTTGCCTGATCGTTGGATTTCCCGCAACCATGCAATGTTGCAATTCATGGACAGTGGAGAATTTTATTTGATTGACTTGGGCAGCCGCAACGGTTCATTTGTCAATGGCCGTCGAGTGAGTGTCCCCGTAACCTTACGAAATGGTGACGCTTTAACATTCGGACAAACTGAGCTGCAATTTTACTGCCCGGCACCGGCACCCAATGCCAACAATCAGTCTTCTTCCATCAGTTCTAACGATCATGAATCTACAGCTACAGCCACACTCCACGTGCGTCGGCTGATATCAGTGATGGTGGTCGATATTCGTGACTTTACCGTGATGACCCGACAGATTGATGAGAAAGTTCTGTCTGAGGTTATCGGTACTTGGTTTCGTCACGCTGGCAATATCATTGGCGAATATGGTAGCTGGGTTGATAAGTATATTGGCGATGCGGTCATGGCCGTATGGATTCACGGCACACAGGAAGTAGAAGCTGAAGAAATGTTAAAAATCAGTCGTTCCATCAGTGCCCTCAACGACATGACTCGGCAGCTTCATAAGCAATTCCCTCTGCCCTTTCCCCTCAGAGTAGGAGCGGGTGTAAATACTGGCTATGCCGTCGTAGGCAATACAGGTACCAGCGATCGGCCTGACTACACAGCCCTAGGTGATACTGTCAATGCGGCATTTCGATTTGAAAGTTCTACTAAACAGCTGGGTTTGGATGTGGCACTCGGGGCAGAAACCTACAAGTATTTGAGTAAGCTAGGCGCTAATGAACAAACCTTTAAGCGCTATTCAGCTTTATTAAAGGGGTATGACAAACCGTTAACAACTTATGCCTGTACGTTTTCTGACTTGGATCGCTTCTTGATGAGTTACGATCGCAAAGCTTCAGTTCCGGTGCAGTCGTCCTAAATTTATTTTTTTGCGTAACAGTCCGCAACGGATTCTCATCATTCCTCAACATTGGCACAGCGAAAGTGATAGGCTTCTCATTAATGCTGTGTATTAGATTGAATAAATCCGGCGGAGAGAGATGAAACGATTCTTTGGCCTATTAATGGCGCTTGGACTAGTATTTGGTACGTTGGTGAGCCATGCTCAGCCTGCAGTAGCAAGCATGTTAGATAGCGGTACGGTGTTTCTAGCAGACGCTAGCCTGCCCCGAAACGCAGTTGATGACAAGCTCACTACAGAATACGGCTACAAACTTGACGTAAATAACACCAACGTCGCTGCGTTTAGAAAGTATCGGGGTCTATTTCCGACGATTGCAGGCAAAATCGTTCGAAATGCTCCCTATGACAATCTAGAGGATATTCTTGAAATCCCTGGATTAAGCGATGTGGAGATATCTCGTATGCGTGAAAACATGGATGTTTTCACGATTTCCCCTCCCAATCCCGCGTTGGTAGAAGGTGACGATCGCTATAACAACGGTGCTTACAAGTAAGCATTGTCGTTGCTGATTTAAGGGATGAATCGATCTGTTAAATATGCTGGTGGCCAATAGTTGGCGGATAAAATCATACCGGGGATCAGCAACGCCTAAGTATTTATTGCTGCGTTTAATGTTGAGCCTTGGGTAGAGTGGCGGTATAAAGCGCCATTCCTCAATAAAGTTGAGTATTGGACAGTTTTCTCAGGTCTCAATTCTGTAGCATTGTCTTGATCCATCATTGCTCTTGATAGAGTGGGTTAATCCCTCTGTCAGGAGCAATTTTTGATTGGTGCACTCCTCTCCTTCTCCTTCTCTGCTGCCATCACGGTTTGATGTTTTGGTCGTAGGTGGCGGAGCAGCCGGACTTTATTCCGCTCTGTGTTTGCCAACAACACTTCACATCGGCCTGATCACTAAAGATACACTCTCTATATCAGCCAGTGATTGGGCTCAGGGTGGAATTGCTGCTGCGATCGCACCCGATGACGATCCAGAACTTCACATTATCGATACGCTGAAAGCAGGGGCAGGGCTGTGCGATCGCAACGCCGTTGAAGTCCTGGTGCGACAGGCAGACGACTGCATCCAAAACCTGACCCAGATGGGAGTCGCCTTTGACCGCCAAGGCGACCAGTTAGCCATGACCTTAGAAGCGGCCCATTCGCGGCGACGTGTGCTGCATGCTGCTGATACTACTGGGCGAGCCGTCGTCACCACCCTGGCAGCTCAGGTACTCGAGCGACCCAACATTCATGTATTTAACCAAGCCTTAGCCCTAGACCTCTGGATGCACAATGGCGAATGTCGCGGGGTACAGCTAGTTTATGAGCAGCAACTGTATTGGGTAGAAGCCAAAGCAGTTGTCCTGGCTACCGGCGGCGGCGGCCAAATTTACTCACAGACCACTAATCCGGCTGCTAGCACAGGGGATGGTGTGGCCATGGCCTGGCGTGCTGGAGCCCAGCTGCGCGACCTAGAATTTATGCAGTTTCACCCCACCGCTTTAACCAAAGAGGGCGCTCCTCGATTTTTGATTAGCGAAGCCGTGCGGGGAGAAGGCGCCCACCTGATTGATAGTACGGGCAGGCGGTTTGCCTTTGACTATCATCCTGACGGAGAATTAGCCCCCAGGGACATCGTCAGTCGGGCCATCTTTAACCATTTGCAAAAAACACCTGGAGAATCAGTCGTCTACTTAGATCTACGCGTGATTGAGCCAGAACGTGTCCAGCATCGGTTTCCGAATATCATCCGTAAATGCCAGAAGTGGGCAGGCATCAACGTATTTGAAACACCGATTCCCGTTTCGCCTGCAGCCCATTACTGGATGGGTGGCATCACCACTAATCTCAATAGCCAGACGACCATCCCTCGCCTATATGCCGTTGGCGAAAATGCCAGTACCGGCGTCCATGGAGCCAATCGACTGGCTAGCAATTCCCTCTTAGAGTGTTTAGTCTTTGGCGCACAGCTACAGGAAATTAGTCCAGAGCCGTTGGAAAGCGCACCCATCAGTGCAAACGCTGACAGCAACTCATTAGCAACACTGCCAGCGCTCGATGACGATATTGAGTGGCTACAGCAGCACCGAACTGCTATTAGCCAGCTGGTTTGGCAAAGCGCTGGCATTGCCCGTGAAGCTAGCTCCATGACGACAGCACTAGAACAGCTGGGACAGTGGCAAACTGAGTTTGACTTACTAGCCATGTCGAAAGCAATCAGTAAGGTCAATCAGCAGATAGAGCATCCACTACCAGCTCAACTCACGGTTCAAACTCTAAGACTGTGGACAGAAACTCGAAATTTGCTGGCAGTCGCCATCCTAGTTCTTAAAAGTGCCCTGTTTCGTACAGAAAGCCGTGGCGGGCACTATCGCAGCGATTACCCTGAGAAAGATCCGGCCTGGCAGGTCCATACGCTTTTGGAGGATGATCATTGGGTGCGATCGCACCCAATCCAACCCAATGCCTCAGGCCCTCTAACTTAACCTTTACAGAGAGTCATCAGGCGGCAGCATTGTCAGCAATAGCATAGAATTTGCCAACTGTTTACGCTGCTGATCGTCCAAATAAGAACGGTTCATACAACTAGACAGCAGCTTAGTCACATCGTAATAGGCTCGCAGCTGCTTCGCCTGTTCTGACGTCAGCTCAAAAATATTGGGCAGTCCCAGCCCCTGCATAAAGATAGCCACTCGTTTAGCCCAAGCCATTCGTTTTTGTTTCCACCACTCGTCGGCCAGCTCAGCCTGCTCTTTTTTGAGCTGTACTAGCCAGCCTTCCAAGACTTCCGTCTTTTGAGGATTATTCTCTAAAAAGGTCTTAAGTTTCTTAAACAGTGAAATTACCTTTTGGAGAGAGGGTTCTTTCTTCAAGAGACAATGATAGGCCTTGTATAGATGCTCATGGCCTTCCAGTATCTCGCCTGTAATCATGCTGGTCGCAAATTCAAAATCTGGCAGATCAAAATACGTATAGAGATTACCTAAATTCGTGACCTGTCCAGTATCATGCAGCGCATAGGCAAAGTACCAAGCACGAATATAAGTCTGTAGATGAGAACGCTCACCATTGACAGAATAGGCTGAAAAGGTCGCTGCTCGATTTAGATTTTCTAAAAACTCTCGTAGTTTTACGTCTCGACTAATCTGAGAATCGATTGTCTGCTTAAACCCAAGAAAAAAGTCCCAAGACACTTCTTGAGGAATCAGTTCAGCCACTAGACCAGCCACAAAATGCCAGCGTGAATCGTACAGATGGTCATAAACATCTGTATAAGCCGATGTATTCACCAGATGAGCCGCTGTAAAAAATTCCTGATAAGTCAGATGGGAAAATGCACAAAAGTCCTGTGACCATCTCACCAACAGCCCGTTAGATTGCTCAATGCCTTGCAGAATAATGTCACCGGGGACACTGTCTCGATGAATTCCATGGACCTCACTAAAGTAGTCTTGAATAATTCGCTCTACATCCCGCGTAGTAAATAAAATCTGGGCTTTGAGGTTAATAAAAAAGTAGCTAGCAACTCGACAGAGAATATTGTAAATATGATGGTCTTGAAGCCTTGGAATACTTGGAATATGGGTTTCTAAGTCTGTTGTAGTGCGGGTTAGCTGTGAAATACCGCTCTCAAAAACAGCCCCTCGCCGCGTTGGAAAATCTCCCTCTACCTCAAAAACAATACATAGAAGTTTGAGCAATACGGGACGGCGGGCCAGTTCTCGAATGCCTTGATATCCCTGAGAACGGAGTTTCTCAAGCATCAGGGTTGCCATTTCGGGCTGCTTGCCAGACTGAGTAAACCAGCGTTTGACAAATTCAGGAATGTGCTGCCTGGGGCGCAGCGGGGCCAAGATCACCTTCTGAAAGCCACCAAAGTAAGGGAAGCTCATAGCCAATCGAGAGCTAAAAATGTAGCGGCATTTATCATAATCCCGCAGCAGTGCCTCAATCATGCTCTCAATGCGTGTCCGTTCAGACGTCAGCGTTTCGTCAAGGCCATCAAAGATAAACACAGCCCTCCCTGACTCTAAAACCCGGCGGGTTTCTCCCGCAGAAAATCCCCAGCGTTCAAACATCTCCTCAAAAAACGTCAGGAGCGTTCCAGCACAGTTTGTCGTGGTAAACCGACGAATTTCTAGAAATATCGGTACATAATCCTGCAGAACAATACCTTCAAAGCATTTCAGTGCCACCCACTGCAAATAGCTCGATTTACCAGAACCCGGCTCACCGTAAACAAACAAATTTTTATGATCGTCTAAGGCTTTGCGGCTTGTCGTTTTTTGCCCACGTAACAGACGTACACCCAAACGGTCAAAATCATCATCCCTGGAGTCTTCGGACTCTAAGAGTGCTCTAGGATCACCAACTGGGTACTCAGAGGGCAAAAATTCAACTTTAACGAGATCAGGCTCAATAAAGTTATTTTGAACCCACTGATGCTGAGGCTGTGAGCTAGATGTTAGATGACCATACTCAAATCTAAACTCAACCTTGCTGCGAATTTGCTGAACCAGACTATCGATATCTCTACTTTGAAGCAGGTCTGACGTAATGCACGCATCTTGCCAATCCGTTTCAAAGCAGTCACAAATCGCCTTCACATTTCTAGAACGTCCTCGTCTGCCAGCCAAAATACGGGGCACCGTATCTCTACTAATCTCAATCTCATAGCTAGTCAGAATTTCCTGACATAAGCCAGCAATGTATGCCTGTCCAAATTTCTCTATGGCAAGTTCTCTAAACCGTTGGCAGAAATCGGGGCGTAGCGTCAGAAAAGCAGGGGGTACACACATAGAATTGGTCTGATGCACTGTCCTATGGTAAAAGCACTCTAAAAAGAATTTTCAGGGTTTGAAAGAAAAATTTTCAGGCTGTGAGAGAAAATAGAAAACAGGGTCGGCTTTTTGAAGTGTGTTCATCCGTACTTATGATGAATGCCGTTTTTGAAATTCATCTTCTATGATGTACGAGGCAGTCTTGGTATTCAAAGATGTTCAAACTATTGATTTCTTTAAGTCTGCATTTTTGTATCGGTGCTGAATGATTTAGTCAGGGTGTGAAGTAATAGCTACTAACCTATATTTCTGAACACTGATACTCATACAGCGACACTGTTTTGAAGATGTATCCAGGCTAACGGGCTAACGGTTGTACATAACTAGAGCAAATCCCATGTCAATCGAGTGGTCCCTGGTGCGTCGAGCCATGCTCACGCAGGATAATCTTTTCCCTGAGAATCCAACCGCAGGCTGTATGAGTGCGTCTGTCCCTACTGACCAGATTGAACTGGCTAGGCGCTGTATTAAGGTTTTCTATCAGGGATTAAAGTGGGCAGACCGGTCTGGCATCCATGGTGGGTATGTTGCCAATCGCGACTTTCAACGCGTCTTTCTGATGGAAGATAGCCATGTACTAGGCGTCTTTGACAATCGCAATTCTCCAAGTAACACCAAAGTAGACACACATAACCCATCATGTACAGAAGAATTCATTCGCTACTATCAGCGCGGCAAAGGTAATATCAAGACTTTAATTGTTTTAGAAAAAGACAATCGGCGCTTAGCAAACAGCGAAACCGTAGGTTGTCAATCTAAGTTTCTTATTGATGTTATCTATCCAGCGATAGAAGGAATCCGGGCTAAGTTCTCAGGTGATGAGTATGGTCGCCGCTGGCAAAAAATATTATCTGAAGCAAAGTATACTACATCTTTCCAAGACTCACATCCAGGAAATATATTACAGACGAGCCTGTTATCTGATATCTACCATAACCCAAAGAAAGCAGATGAGCGACTAGCAAAGAATTCACCTCTTAAGCTTTTTTACACATGGAACTCTCCCTTAAATTTAGAATTTAGATCCGAACAGGATATATTGAGCAAACTCATGCCCTGGGAGATTGATAAGGATCTAAGAATGTTCAGCACGTTTTAATTTCCCAGGTAAACCTAGAGTTTGTAAAGAATCACAAACACTTTAGCGGCAGCACCCGCATAAGCACCCGCATAAGCATTTTCGGGTTTTATGGTTGAGCCATGCCACATTTTGGAGGCTCATACCATGTTTGTTAACAACTGTGGATTCTTTCAAGCCAACCATCTCGCTCCAGCCCCCATCTATCTGCCTTGGTTAGACGACGAACAATCAGAGCATGAGGCTGTGATTGAAGATATCTTAGAACCCGGTAAGGAATGGCGAGTACGTTACAAAGCTAGTTTCTGGAAAGCCCATGCCATTAAGGGCAATCTCAATTTCTCCCCAAAAGATGTTGTTCAAGTCGTTGGACGACAGAATCTAACGCTTTTAATTCAAGGCATATAGCAAGATTGTCGTCACTAGGATTTCAACAATATACCGAACGACTCAGAATCAGACAATGTCAAAATCTTCTGAAAGGCTTTTACAATCAGACTTTTTCTCTCTCCATGACTGTCCTAAATGCAACGGACACAGCCTATTACAAGTGAATACAAAGTTTAGGTGTCTTGTGTGCGAGTATTATCGCGATCTAGAAAAGCCACAATCAACCAAGTCATCTGGTGATCTACCTGGTGCGATCTTTATTGCAATTATCTTGGTTATAGTCGTGCTTGTTGTATCTCCCTAAATAGACAACCGTTATTCCTGGTTACTATCCAAGATTTGGTAGGAGTAACCAGGACCAAATTCCCCCTTACTCTTTAATTTCAGGAGAACCCGTGGCTATCCGATAGATGAGAATCCCATGCTCTGAGCATTTTCCAGGCGTTATCAATCTCCTATGCCCTTTGTTGGCTAGCACCCAGTTGCTCTATTAACTGGTCATAGGTGGCCGCTGGCTCCTGGCAGGTTACTCCCTGACAGACTAAGCCTACTATCTGGTCTGGCAGATCAGCCCTGGCAGATATCACCCCTGTCGGCAAGTACTGGGGTAAAAGACTAGCTACGTGAGCAGCCGATGTTTGTACCAACGTATGATGACGATACCAGTCTAAACTTTGCAATAAAGTGGGACAAGCTCGTGTTGCCTGCTCCATTACAACACTAAAAGACTTTAGAGCATGTTCTGCACGATCCAAATAGGCCAAATTTTCTGTCAGCAATACCAGTCGCAGCAAGTTGGCAATGGCCACACCATTAGCCGCAGGTGTAGCACTGTCTTGATAGCTGCGTTCGCGTATTAGCAGGCTATCGCTCGCATCACTTGCAGTGTTGTAATAGCCACTGGCAGCGTCACTCCATAGCCACTGGTCAAACTCGGCCTGAATTTTTGTAGCCTGTGTCAACCAGTCTATTGATGTGTCGGCTGAATCTACAAAGGCTAGGCTTGCTTGCTGAATATCTAACAATGCTTTGATAAATAGTGCATAGTCTTCTGACTGGGCAACAACAGCAGGGGTGCCATTATAGTTAAGCCGGTGAAAGCGGCCGTTTACCCACTGGTTATCTAAGATAAACGTTGCGGCTTGGGTGGCTAAATCCAGGTAATCAGCTTGGCCAAGGACCGCTGCCGCGCGAGCTAAACCAGAAATCATCAGGCTATTCCAGGCAACGATCATCTTAGTATCTGTCACCGGGGGAATACGTCCTGGCCAGGCTGTGTTTTTGGCAGCTTCGGCATCAACCGCTGGGGCAAATGTGTCTAGTTCAGGCTGTCCATAACGAACGGCAAATAGCTTTTTCAGAGCAGACTCTGTCTCGGGCTGAAGCTGTCCAGGTTGTCTGCGCTGGAGTACGATGTTGCCTTCAAAATTGCCATCAACTGAGATCAAAAAGTCATTACTCAGGTCAGAAAATTCCGAATCTGACAAGAGTTCTCGCAGCTCGGCTTCACGCCACACATAAAATGCGCCTTCTTCTGGTTCAGCCTCATCAGGAGTCGTAAAACTATCGGCATCTTGGGCTGCGTAGAAATAGCCAGCCCACATTTCTCGCTTCAGCCATTGCACTGTACCGGCAATCGCTCTCTCAAAGGCAGGTTCCTGATGGCCTTGACTCCAAAGTTCGGCCAGGTACTCCATGATCAAACCATTGTCGTAGAGCATTTTCTCAAAGTGAGGCACAGTCCAGGTGGGGTCAACGGTATAGCGATGAAAGCCTCCGGCCACATGGTCATAGATGCCGCCTAGGGCTAGATCTAAGCCTCGGCGTAGACAGATTTGCTCAGGGTTTAGGGTATCGGTGGGCTCAACTAAACGAACGGCCCTCAGCGCGCTGAGGGCATAGGGAATCATGGGAAAGCTGGTGCCCTGCCCTGATGGAATGAGGATTTTAGCGCTAGCTGTCAGTCCCTTTATCAAAAGCTCGTTACTGAGGTTATCGTCTGCGGGGAGCAACGTAGACTGCTGCAGCGTTTCTAAAATTTGGGATTTGACAGCACCGACTTTGGGCTTATCGGTGTCGTAGAGGTTGCGCAAAAGCTGTAGCAGCTGCAGAAATCCAGGACGACCGTAGCGCGGCTCAACGGGGAAATAGGTGCCGCCGTAAAACGGGACGAGATCGTCAGGTGAGAGAAATATGTTGAGGGGCCAGCCGCCTTGCCCTACAAGCATTTGTAAGGCTTGCATATAGATGCTATCTAGGTCAGGACGCTCTTCGCGATCGACTTTAATCGGTAGAAAATTGGCGTTGAGGTAGGTTGCGATCGCACTATCCGAAAACGCCTCTCCCTCCATCACCGTGCACCAGTGACAGCTGGAATAACCCACAGACAAAAAAATCGGCTTATCTTCACGCCGTGCTGTTGCTAACCCCTCATCACACCACGGCCACCAATCAATGGGATTATGGGCATGTTTACGTAAATAAAGGCTGGGGCTTTGAGCTAGCCGATTCACCATGGTGGCTCAAGAAGGCGAGAAACAGTCCCATGAGTGTATCAAGGTTAGACCCAACACAGCTCAAGAACAGCCCTCGGTCCAAGTCACCGCTGGTAGCTGTCCTGCGCGAAATTGAGTCACCCGATCCGAGTCATCCGTTTCAAAGACAAGGCTATACAGATTGCTACCAGATGCATCCGGTGTCAGCGTTAGATAATTACCCTTCGTGTAGGGACGGGGAGTCACCTCAATCTTGGCATCATAGGCCGCTTCGACCTCTGCGCGAGTTGAGCCAATTCCTAGACCGCTGATCGTTTTAACTGAGCTATCGGGCCAAATATCAATCCGGATCACCTGATCGTTAACCACCATCAGACCAATGCCATCAATTGGAGCAGTAGGCATAGCCTTCTCCGGGTTGAAGACCTCCGGCAGATAGTACTTGCATTCTGGCGATTGCGTTAGCGGAGCCACGACAAAGCTCACTTGGGCAGCATTGGCCGCTTCTTGAATCGTCATGCCTAGCCTCACTGGCCCTAGACCACCCACGGATATGGTTTCTGTTTCTAAAGGATGGCCCGGAGCCAAACGCTTCTGCACTTGCTCAATCAACGCATCGGCAGCCACAGCCCTAACCATAATATGGGGCACCAAGGCGGACACAGGCCGCAGAGACGATAGCTGTGAAGCCATAGCCAAACAGCCACTCAAACTCAGCACAGGCAACGCAGCCATAACCAGATGCTGAACAGAGCCTGCCAGCGTCAGTCGTGAATCAAGCTTTTGGAATCGCGAAATCATGGGTCAGCCTTAAAAGCAGTGGCCCGCTAGGGACACACCTTAGCGAAAAGAAACTAAACACCTACGTAAAAGCCTAGTAGAAAGAATAATTGAGAAATGTAAGTAATAACTCTTAATTGTATTCCTTTCTGCTTTATCTTTATATGGGAAATATGTTTTTGTTAGTCTCATATAGGTGTTAGGAGTCTGCTGTGTCACAAATTCCGTCTGACCCAAATACCAGTAGGCGCGATCGTCGTTCACTAAGCTATGACGAGCTGATTGCGTTGTTTGTAGCTTTTTTAACATTGGGTAGCGTATTGTTCTGGGGGTTGACTCGATCAGGTGTCAACTTATTTGGCACAGCAGGACTATTTAATCTAGACGGAGCGCCTCCTTTAGTGGGTGGTCTAGGTAGTGAGAGTCAGTTAGATCTATCCGACGACCTCAATATAGGCATTGATTCTGAGGGCAGTGATGGGGAAATCGGCTTTGGCTCTGCAGAGGCCTTAGGCATTGCAGGGGCTAATAATGACATACTCGGAGACTTAGGGCGCTCAGGAAAAGCAGCCGGTCAAACCAGCACGCTTCCTGGCCAGCGTTCCTCAAGTCAGTCAGACAGCCAAGCTGACGTACCTGCAGCTAGTGCAACCACTCCAGGCTCCCCCCAGTCTCCGGCTCAACAAAACGCGCAGCCAGCCACAGAACCATCAACAGACGCACCATCGCCAGAAGCCTCGTCAAAAGATCCCAACGTAGCCGCTGTACCCACTACACAGATCCCGTTGGAAGCCAGTCGTGAGGCCCTGCAGTTTCAAGATGTTCCCGATGATTACTGGGCTAAACCCTACATTGATGCCCTCAGTGAGCGCCTCGTGATAAGTGGCCTTTCTGAGGAAACATTTGCCCCTGATCAGCCTGTTAGCCGTGCCCAGCTAGCCAGTGCCATTGCTGAGGCTTTTCCGCCAGAGGCCAAGGAAGACGCGATCGCATTTTCTGATATCGCACCTGATTATTGGGCCGTCGAGCCTATCAACAAAGCGGTTCAAAGTGGCTTTATGAATGGCTTTCCTGACGAAACGTTTCAGCCAGCCTTGCCTGTACCCCGTGCTCAGGTCCTGACCGCACTGGTGACAGGGATAAATTCTACGACTCCAGAAAATTCGCAAGCCGTTGTCACCCGGTACACCGACGCAGCTGAGATTCCTGATTGGGCCATTGGGAAAATGGCCGCCGCAACCCAGTCAGGTATTGTCGTCAACTATCCTAGTTTGGATGCTCTTAATCCCAATCAACCCGCAACTCGGGCTGAGGTTGCTGCCATGATTTATCAAGCCTTAGCCGCCCAAGGCAGGATTGAGGATATCGCTGGTGACTATGTAGTCAAACCATAGCTATCTAGTGGACGCCGGTTTGACTGACGGTTTGATTGCAGGTGCTGATGGGCAAGTACGTTGCTGGTGGCCCGGTGAGGATGCCGAATATTTGGTGTATCACGATCATGAATGGGGCCACCCAGTGGCAGACGACATCCAGCTATTTGAAAAAATCTGCTTAGAAGGCTTTCAAGCGGGGTTGAGCTGGCTAACAATTTTACGCAAACGGGATAATTTTCGAGCCGCTTTTGAGCACTTTCAGTTTGAAGCGGTGGCCCGTTATACCGAAACCGATGTCGAGCGTCTACTGCAAAATGCTGGCATCGTTCGCCATCGCCGCAAAATCGAGTCCACCATCAACAATGCTCAGCGTGCCTGTGATTTGGTAGATGAGTATGGGTCCCTAGCTTCTTACTTTTGGCAGTATGAGCCAGCAGCGCGGCCCGAACGGTGCGACTATGCCACCCTGTCTCAGCTGAGTAAAACAGCTGAATCTACGGCCCTAAGCAAGGACTTAAAAAAACGCGGCTGGTCTTTTGTAGGACCGACGACAGCCTACGCATTTATGCAGGCGATGGGACTTGTCAACGATCACCTGGAAGGCTGCTTTGCCTGTAGGTCTGTAGAAAAAAAACGTTCTTTGTTTGAGCGTCCGTAAAGGTGGATGATTTTAAGGTGTAAATCTTGGAATAACGTCAGCTGCTACACAGTTGTTGACGGCTATAGTGCACACTAAATTCGTTTGAGCAAGTGTCTTTGAACACGTGGAGGTTCCCCCTTGGCAGATGCGATCGCAATTTACCTAGTCAACGCAGAGCAGCTTCAGATCAAACACTCTGATAGCAGCAACTGGTGTCAAACATCTGGGTTTTCGGGCAAAGCAGGTACCGTTTGCCTAGTACCTGACGTCACAGGCAAAATCGCTAAGGTATTAGTAGGGGAACCCGATACCCTAGACACATGGACCCTGGCGGAACTCCCCAAACTCTTACCAGCAGGTAGCTACACCCTCGCTGATACCTTTTCTAACCGCGAAGCTACCAAACTCTACCTCGGCTGGCAGTTAGGCAGCTACAGTTTTGATCGCTATAAGTTAAATAAAGCCGGTCTACTGGCCACCCTACAGCCGTCAGACGGCGTAGATATGGATTATGTTACAGCGGCTACCGAAGCCACCTATCTTGTCCGAGATCTCGTCACCACCCCGGCCAACAACATGGGTCCCGAGCAGCTCGAAGAAACAAGCCGCAGTTTAGCCGAGCGCTATGACGCTACCGTCAAAGTCATCGCTGGCGGCGATTTAGTCATCGAAAACTATCCGATGATCTACGCCGTGGGCAAAGCCAGCACCCGCGCACCACGGCTCATAGACATCCACTGGGGCAGTACAGATGCCCCCCAGGTAACCCTGGTGGGTAAAGGTGTTTGCTTTGATAGTGGCGGCCTCGATGTCAAATCAGCCACCGGCATGCGTCTTATGAAAAAAGATATGGGTGGTGCAGCCCAGGTATTAGGCCTGGCTCAAATGATCATGGCCATGGATCTGCCAGTGCACCTGAGGGTGCTCATAGCCGCCGTTGAAAATAGCATTGCCGGTAATGCCCTAAGACCGCTGGATATTTTGACCTCCCGCAAGGGCACCACCGTCGAGATCGGTAACACCGACGCCGAAGGACGTTTAGTTCTAGCCGATGCGCTGTGGGAAGCTAGCAGTGAGGAGCCCAACCTATTAATTGACTGTGCCACACTCACCGGAGCGGCCCGCGTTGCTCTCGGCACAGAGCTGCCTGCCTTTTTCTGTAATCATGACGCCACCACGGCAGCCCTACTCAACGCCAGTCGCACCTGGGACGACCTCCTCTGGAATCTGCCATTGCATCATGCCTATCGCTCCATGCTAGATAGCCCCGTGGCCGATATCAACAATATCGCTGGCGGCTCCTATGGAGGTGCGATCACAGCCGCATTATTTTTACAGGAGTTCATCCAGCCCAATACTCATTGGATCCATGTAGACTTCATGGCCTACAACCTGCGGAGCTTACCAGGGCGACCTGAAGGGGGAGACGCCATGGGTATGCGAGCCTTATTTGAGCTAATCAAGCACCAGGTAACCCCCCAGCCTTAGAGCAGACTGCTTCACCGGACCCATAACCTAGCGTTATCGATCCTCAAAATAATTTCATCTAACGGCGGTTGACATTTCTTAACAATGTTATGTATTGTTAAGTCAACGGGGTTAAAACCCTGTCGCTTATAAACTAGCTGTCTTTTACTTTAGGCAGTGAATTACATAACCGCTTAAAGAGGACTTTAAAAATGGCTATCGTATTAGGATTTGTGATCGTAGGCTGGATTGGTGCTGTGCTGATTGGCTCTCAGGCATATGCTTTGGAAGATTAGTCCAAGCCTGTCCATGGGGCACTCAAGTCGCGATTATTGATATAGTGAACCGATCATTTCTTCGGCTCCTTTAACTACTCATCGCGCTCTACAACAATGACGTTCTCCGTGACCTTCTCAAAGGTATCGTCATGGCTGATGACAAACAGCTGTTTGAAAGTCTTGAGGCGACCGATAGCTTCAGCAAGACTTTCACGGCGAGGGCGGTCCATATTAGTGGTGGGCTCATCAAAGAAGGCGATGTCTATATCAGCCAGTACCTTGAGCAGGGCCAAGCGCACGGCCAGAGCAGCACACATTTGCTCTCCACCCGAAAGATTAATAAAGCGCCGCCTGTTACCCCCTTCTTGCACAATGATTTCATAGTCGCGAGTCCACTCTAGCGCTACGTTCGGACGATTCAACAACTCCCGCAAGAGTCGATCGGCCTCTTGTGAGATGCCCTGAACATAGCGCTCGGTGATGCGAGGACCGGCTGCTTTATAGGCTTTGCGGGCAAAGTTAATAAAACGCTTGACCCGTTCTTTTTGTTTAAGCTCGGTCTGGGCTTGCTCTCGTTTTTTGGCGACCTGTCGTAGAGACTCCAGCTGATTAGTGAGTTCAGACTGAAGTTTACGCTGCTGAGGCAGACTGCCAGTGATGCGATCGCACTGGGATTTCACCTCGGCATATCGCTGCTCGAGTGCCGGTAATGCGTCAGGATCACAATCATCAGCTAGCTGGCTGTGCTCAGTAGCCAGCCTGTCATGCTGCTGAGTTAAATCTGCAATCACCTGAGCCGTGGCAGTCAGCTCGGTCGTGAGCCGTTCTAATTGCTGAGCATCTTTTTCATTCTGAATATAAATCAGATAGCCCGCCTGATTATCCTGCCGTAGCTGCTGCTGCTGTGAGATTTCTGTATCCAGATCGGTAAAGCTGGCAATCTGTTCTGTTAGTGCGCTCAAGGTATCTGCCAACGTTTGCCGCTGGACTTGCAGACGTTCGTACTCGGTCTCGATATTAGCCATAGCCTGCAGCTGCTCTTGCAGCACTTGGCAGCGGCTTTTAGGATCGCCCAAAGCCGCTATAGCTTTCTCTAACCCGCTCAAGTGCCGCTCTAAAGAGTCAGCCTGGGTTAGCTGCTGATCCAGCTGAACAATCTCGGCCTGGAGCCGTTGCTGCTGAGTGATGAGTTCAGTTTGTTTTTGCTGCAGCTGATGCCGATGACTGAGCTGTGCCTGATGGCCATAGGCTATGGTGAGCTTTCCTTGTACGGTCTTGAGATTGTGTTTGAGCTGTGTCGTATCTATTTGCTCTAAAAGATCGCCCAGAATACTCTCTAAAGATGACAATGTGGTTTGACTGAGGGTTTGTCCGGTTGCGATCGCAGCTTTCAACTGAGCGATGACATCACTGGACAATAGCGGTAGACTCTCCTGCAAATCTCCCAAAGCATCAAGGGCCATGGCTGCTTGCTGGGTATAGTCAGTAGCTTGGGTGCGGTGACTAGTGACTAGCTGCTCTAACTCTGCCTCAAACTGTTGTGCGGCTTCGACACGACTGAGCTGCTGCTGCCAACGCTGTTGCTGTTGTTCTAGAGTGGGAATCGTTTCAACGCTGCTTTGCAAAGCCTCTAGGGCTTTCAAGTCAGTTTCCACCTGTTGCAGGTCACGCTGCAGTCTAGCCAGACTATCTTGACCACTCTGACGATGCACCTGCAGCTTAGTGAGCCCCTGTTGTTGCTGCCTCAGGTTGCGCAGGTTAGTATCCAACGCCTCTTGTTGCTCACATGGAGTCGCTAGCTCTGCAATCTGTTTTTGTAGACGATCACGCTGCTCAAGCTGCACTTGGAAACGGGCAAGAAGGCTGGCTTGCTGATCTAGACTACGCTGCTGGGCCTGCTGTTGTTGCAACAGCTGTTGACGCTTTTTATCTTGCTGCGTCAGTATTTTTAAGGTGTTTTCGACGTTCAGATAGCAACGATGGGCATCCGTATGGACCTGACACAGTTTAGTTGCTTGTTGCGATCGCAACCGTGCCTGCTCGAGTAATTGCAGGGCCTGGCGTTTAGCCTCTAACTGCAGTCCTAACTGCTGCTGTTGCTGCTGCAAGGATTGTATTTCTTGTACTTTGATAGTTAGAGACGCCTTAGCTGTCTGTAGTTTTTCCAGGGTTTCTTGCAGACTTGTTAGCTGTTGTTCGCTAGTGGTGATCTCCTGAACAATACTAGCCTGCCGTATCTCCAAGGTCTCCCAAGTCTGCAGCTGTTCTTCATAGTGCTGCAGCTGGGTTTTAAGGAGATCAATCTGAGCCTCTGCATGTCGGCGTAAGCTGTTGGAATCTTTGTGGACTCGTCGATATTCTTCTACTTTAAGAACGCTGTCAAAAATAGGCTTACGCTTTTCAGGGCTCAACAAAAAGTCAGCGGTAAAGGTACCCTGGGGCACCCCAATCGTATTGGCAAATAGCTGTCCTAAATCCGTGCCCATGGGCACCCCCAAATGCTGCACCAGCCAAGGTTCCACCTCATCCTTGATGCGACTATAGGGCAAACGCTCTCCCAGCTGGGGATCAAAAATGGTATAGCCTCGGCTGGTGCAGCGCTCTACCTCATAGGTACGACTATCGTAGCTGGAGACAAAAGCGACCCTAGCTTGGGCACTACCGCTGCCGTTACGAATCAAATCTTCTTGCTTATAGCTGCCCCGGTGGTTAAATAATGTCCAAGCAATCGCCTCTAAAATGCTGGTTTTACCAGCACCATTAACCCCACAAATAGCATTGGTACCCAGCTGAAACTCAAAGTTGCGATCGCGATGAGTCTTAAAATTAGTGAGGGTAACCGACAACAAATACATGACAGCCCTTGGCTCCATCCCTAAATCAGACGTTAGCCCAGTTTACCTCCTTAAACCTTGATTTAGGTCGGGGAATGTGGACAGCGCAAATATAGAGCTACTGGCAGTCTAACCTTGTTTACATCGCTAGAAAGACCCTAAACGTCTAGCCCCCTTAGCTGGTTGCCGTAAAATCGGAAGTGCTTGCTGAGCCCAAACTTGTACTTTAGGGTGGGAGCTTGTTGCCAGCTGGCGGCATAGTCTAATCGCAGCGGGTAACTGACCACTCTCTTTGTAGGCTCTTACCAACCAAATATTGGCCGAGTAATATAACTTATCCGGTGGACGCACTTCAGACGCAATGCACTCCAATACATGAATACCTTCCTCAAACTGTCCGATCCTAACTGCGCTGACAGCAGCCTCCAGCATCTCTTGTGACATATATCTTTATCCTAAAAAAATGTGTTATTTCAAACCAATCATCAAAACGATCAGCTGTTATCAAACTCTACAACTATTGATTTAGCATCACTTTACTGACCCAGATTGAGGCCGATCACGGCTACGGCTAAAGCCTTTCAGTAGCCACAACGCTATTTCCTTAGCAAGAATAAAATCTCCGCTACCTTTATCCTCCTCTTATGCATCAAGAAGCCTATCATCAACAAAGTTATATCTTTAGAAATCACAGCACATCGGTTTGTTCCTCAGACCTTGAAATTAAGCTAGATTACTGACACATCATAAAGAAACAACGCTGCCGCTCACTTCATGAATGCACCAGTCTGTGAACTGCGCTACCAAGACTTAACTTTGCAGATAACAGTCTATCGAGGAGCAGCAACTCCAACAAAACTCAATAGAACAAAGCTATGGCCCCATCCACTTAGTGCTCCATAGAAAGCTGATGCAAAATATATTGTTATTTTTCACTCCTTCGAATCAATCCTCGTAAAAACAGCGAAAGCACTTAGTTTCTAAGTATAAAACTTTTTATGGCTGTAGCTTTCACAAGTAATCCTTGGAGTTTTCCCAGTATTTTCCCTCAAAGCATCTGTAGCCACTATCCGCAAAATCTACAGATATCTGCGGACAGTGGATCGCAATAATATCTAAATTCCACTAATCTACGCACAGTATTAAACATAAAGTTTAATCTGGCTTCTCAGTGCAAAACGCATTCATCGATCGTCTACACCGGTCATCACTGAAGTGTTTGAACGGATATCTCCGTAGTTTTACTGTTTTTTTAAGACCAAAATATCAGCCAATTGGCTGATATTTATCAATAAAAATAAGTATGACGCTTTCACCAAATATTGGGAAACAAAATCAACCCTTAAAGCACGGATATATTAAAGGAAGAAAAATTGGTATTTTCCGTAAAATCACAGCCTTCCTAATTAATAGATTAACCAGGATTGATAGCTTGATGTACTTCCTACGAGATTTCATCGACAATTCATAAAAATCGATATATTAAATCCCTTTGATGCTGGATAAACGATGGTTTCACCCCCCTAGCCCATTCACAAAAAACTCTATATGTTGAATATAAGAAC
>NZ_JADEXP010000374.1 GCF_015207065.1 Leptolyngbya cf. ectocarpi LEGE 11479
GGGGTTGGGAAGGGGTAGGGACATCGCTGCTGCCGCCGCTGGGCGCTGTCTGCCGCGCTCGCTGCTGACGTTCATAGAGCTGCTGACGACCATTGCTGATGACGCCTAGCATTTCGCTAAACTGGGTTTCCATGCGCTGCAGCACCTGATCGGCATAGGTGTCGGCATCGGTTTGAATGGCATGGCATTCGGCAATGGCGGTTTTGCGGAGTTCGTCGCATTCCTGTTTGGTTTGAACTTGGAGCTGTTCAATTTCCATCATGGTTTGCGATCGCAATGCCGCACATTCCTGTTCCACCTGCAACCGCAGCTGATGAGCCTGCTGCTCGGCCTGGCGCAAAATAGGGGTTTCATTCAAAATCGCAGCGGCTTGCTTTTCGGCGGTGGTGATAATTTCCTGGGCATACTGCTCAGCTGCGCTCAAAACTTCATTGCGCTGCTCCAGCATCTGCTGGGCTTCCTGAAAGGCGCTCGGTAAGTTTAACCGGACCGCATCCAGCTGATCGAGCAGGTCGTCCTCATTGATCATGGTGCGGCCCATCACCGGCAGGCGAGGGCTGTCTAGCACCGTTTCCTCAATTTGATTGAGGGCATCTTGAATATCAAATCCAGCTACGGGCGCGGCTGCAGGAACTGCCCGGCCAATCTGCTGCTGGGACAAGCCATCATCAGCTTGTACAGCTTGGCTATTTAGCCTGGAATCATTTAGGGGAGGTTCTCGCCGTACCATTTCTGAATATCGTGGGCAACATGCTCAGGAACAAGGTGACCGATCGCTCCGCTAAACCGTGCAATCTCCTTTACTAGACTACTGCTTAAAAAGCCGTATTCAGTAGACGTGGCTAAAAAAACAGTTTCTAGATCGTCTGCAAGGGTTTTATTAGTATGGGCCATCTGCAGCTCTTTCTCAAAATCTGATAGTACCCGCAACCCCCGAATTAGAACTTTTGCCTGCCGTTGATGGGCATAATTGACCGTGAGTCCATCAAAGCTATCGACTTCCACATTGTCCAAATGGGACGTTGCCTGGCGGATTTGAGCCAGCCGTTCCTCAACGGTAAACATGGGATTTTTAATCGGGTTACGCGACACTACCACAATCACACGATCATAGAGACCGCTGCTACGGGTAATGATATCGAGATGACCTAACGTCACTGGATCAAAGCTACCGGGATAAACTGCAATCACAAGCCGGTGAGGGGAGAGATGAGGGTTTAAGACCGACTGATTATACCGGCTTACGCGGCGATACGTTTTTTATAAACCCGGTCACAGCGCGATGTTTCCACGCCGGTTGCGGGCAGATAGCCTGAGCTTTCGTACATACGCACAGCCTCTTTAAGTACCGTTGCGGTTTCAAGCCAGATTTCTTGGAAGCCTCGGGCTGCGATCGCACGCTCCAACTGCCCTAACAAAAACCGCCCCAGCCCTTGACCACGAGCCACCGGCAGCAGATACATCTTCCGAATTTCCACCGCCTGCTTCCCCCGCTCAATCGGATGGTAGGCTGCTGTGCCCACAATCGTTCCCGCCTGCTCCACCACCCAAAATTCACCCTCCTGGTAGTGGGTTTCCACCTGCACCACATCAATATCAGCCCCCTCTGGCTCCCAGCCCAGCCCGTAGTCAGTCAGTACTTGGCCAATTAGCTCGGCTGCAGCCTGCCGGTCAGCCGGTTGCCAGTCGCGGATCACAAAGGATTTGAAAGGAGCATGCATGGTAAGTAGATCGCCATAATTATCTTTTGGGGTCGGGCTTTGACTTCGCTCAGCCCTCAATTCCCTGAAACTCAACGATTGAGCTGGTTGAGCGGAGTCGAAACCAGCGATTCTCTAACTATGGACCCTGGGAGCCGGATGCAGCATAGCCAGGATCTCACTTTCCGCTGTCGCTAGCTGTTCTAGCCGGGGCGTTACCACCTCAGCCCCAAATTCATTGGTGGCCAGGACCCAGTAGGCCCCATAGTGACGCGCTTCAGAGGCCATCAGACTGCGGTAAAACTTGGCCAGCTCTGGGTCTGGGCAGTGTTCTCCCAGGAGCCCCAGACGTTCGTGGCTGCGAGCTTCGATTAGGGCAGACACTAGCAGCAGGTCTAACTTGCGGTCTGGATCGTTAGCGCGTACGTGTTTGCGCAGTTTGGCTCCGTAAGGCCCCGCTGCTAGGGACCGCAGCGCAACTCCCCGACGGTCTAACCACTGATTGACTTGCTTAAAGTGGCTTAGCTCTTCCTGGGCAATGTCGGTGAGCGCCTCCACTAAGGCCCGGTCACCGGGGTACAAAAACATCAGCTTGATGGCAATTCCCGCCGCTTTACGTTCACAGTGGGAATGGTCCAACATGACTTCGTCCAGATTGGCCAGGGCCTGGTTGATCCAGGCCTGGGATGTGGGTGTTTTGAGAAACTTGATGGTGGCTGGACGGCTAGGTGTGGTGAGCACGGGTGTCGATAAAAAATCTGAGTACATTGTAGGGGTAAGGGCCTTGGGAAAGACGAGGCTGAGGCTACACAGAGGCCTCATTAATCCTACTGAGCAGCAGCAGGGCAGCGGGTTTTTGGTGAAACTCAAAGGCGATTGCTTGGGCTGCGATCGCAACGACCTGACCACTTTTGTGGGTAATTCCAAAGTTAAGCGTCAGCCGCTGATGAGGGTTGGCATAGCACTGACGCAGTCCTGAACGCACGCGATCGAGATCTTCATAGGCAATCAGGCTAGTAATGGACGGTAAATGCAGCAGTTCATCGGGCGTCTGACCAAACAAACTGGCTGCTCTACTATTAATTTGCACAATCTTTTTGTGCTGCACCAGCACCGCCCCGACTACTTCCGTCGTTAACAGCTCACAGCAAAACGCTTGATAATGCTGCAGGCTCCCCTCCAAGTGCTGATTGGCCCTCTGAAAAATTGGCATTTTCCAAAACCAGCGCCATCTGATCGGCCATGGCCCCCACTAAGTGGGGCATCGGCGGCTGAAAGTGTCGAGTCTGTGGGTGGGTGAGGGTCATAATCCCCACAATACGATTGCCCCCCATCAACGGCGCACACAGCGCTGAACCCACTTTATAGGGCTGCTCAGGCAAGCTGACCCAACGGTTATCTAGACGCGTATCAGCAATGACCTCTACCTTCTGGTGTTCGACCACCCATCCTGCCAGACCTTTTTTCAAAACCTCACCTACTAAAGTGTGACGTTCCTGTTCTGTCGTACCCGAGCGCGTCAGAATACATGCGGTCACCACCTGGGCCTCATCCAATAAAAAAATGCTGCCGCTGCCAGCTCCAGCGATATCCACCGCAATATTGAGCGTTTGTTTTAAGGTGGCCTTGAGCCGCGTCTTGCCAGTAGCGGTTCGAGCCAGGGCTAGCTGATCTTGAATCCACTGCAGCTGCTTTTTATAAGCCGCATTCTCCTGTCGCAGCTGAGCCACTTCGTCCCGTAGAGCGGCCACATCTGCCGTCAGTTTGCCGCCCGAAGCTTGCTGCTGCGTCATCTGCTGGGCCGCAAACTGTAGAACCGATACGAGACCGCGCAACAGCTGCAGGTCATCCTCAGGTAAGGACTTTACACTCGTCAGCTGGGTAACGTTCTTGTAGAGCAAGCCCAGTTCATCCGTTAGGGCATCTTTGAGCAGTGTTTGGTTATCCATATGGGTCAAATAAACCACCTCTACAGGGCGTTAACTCAAGGCTACAGCGACTTTAAGCCTGCCTCCCCAATTATTTAGAATTGTTCCCGATACATACCCTCTATCCGTTACCCTGCGCCGAAACCAATGGGATTAAACTAAGGCTGTGGCAATGGACGCAATTATGCATCGGTTTTTGCTAAAACGACTACAGCGCAGGCTATTTTGGGTGGTGCTATTGGCTATGGTGTGGCTGCTGTGTAGCGGTGAGGCCCTGGCCACTCCTCTAGCAGAGCGCGTCTCTACCTTTCCTGACTGGTCTAGTAAACCCCCCGTACAGCCATCGGAGGGGGATTTGGTTTATCCAGCTTGGCTGGACGGTTCCTGGCGGATGACTTCAACGCTGCGGGCGATGACGGCTCCCCTGGCTCCCGATGTGGTTACTCCAGGGTTTGAGGGCAATCGTCAGTTTTTAGAGGTGCCCATTGAGGCGGATATTCGTTTTTATAAGACCCGAGTAACTGGCGGGAGATTTCTTAACCAGCGGTTAAAGACGACAGAAGGGGTGGTGTCAGACCGCGCTTTTAATGGCTTGAGTCTGGCGCGGGCCTATTTAGGGGATGACTGGGTTCAGGCGGTAAAAGTGGATTCTGACAATCCTAACCGGCAGATTACGTTACTAAAAGAGAATCAGCAGCTGATATCGACGGTTACCGGGCGGACAACAGAACAGCCCGACAGTGATACGTTTATCACGACCGAAATGTTTCAACAGTTTTTTCGGGGTGGACGGCCGACGGTGTATTTAAATGAGGTGGAGAATACGACAGCCTACCATCGTGAGCTGAATCATGTGGTGGCGGATCAGATTACGGCGATCTATTTGTCTCCTCAGGATCCAGATTATTTTAAGGCGATTGATCGACCTGTGGCGCTCTATCGCTATCGGCTGGAGCTAACGTCATTAGGCAATACTTAAAAGCTGGACATGGACCTTATCGTGGGTTGGGTTATTCCGTACCCACACTGAGCTAAGGGGCAGTTTTTAGCATGCAAATTCTTTGGTGTCTCCATGGCAACCTGCAACAGCCCACCGTATGGGATAGCCTAGCAAAAAGTCTCGCCACGCCCACACTGCAGGTAAAGCCCCTCAGCCTCTGGGATAGGCCAGCTGATAGCTGCTGGGCTTGGGCCGATACGTTTTGTCAGCACGTGGCTGAAACCGCTGCTGAAACAGTGTCTAAAACAGCTACGGAACTCAAAACTATCTGCTCGGGTATTCCCTAGGGGATCGGTTAGCATTACACGGATTGTCGGCCCAGCCTGACCTGTGGGCCGGGGCTATGATCGTCAGTGCGGACCTAGGAAGCCATGTTTGATAATAGCGATCTCATTTTTTCACCACATTCCAAAACTTTCCTTAACTGCACTGAACTTGAACTGAGGCTGATCAGGTAAGGTTATCAGTCTTTTTAATCTGTCAGGCTTTTTATTCTATTCTCAAAAATTTAAAGTAATTAGAACATTTGTATACTACAAGTCATGCAAAATATTTAAGTAACACTAAACATAGTACACTTCTGAATAAATAAAAAATCTGACATAAAGGCACCGGTAGTTATTCAGAATGTGGAAAAGTGTATGCAAAGGCATATTTTCAATAGTTTGAGAAGATTAACTAACCAAAGCTCCAGACAGGTGCCATTGTCCACTTCATTAAAAAAACAGCGTACGTTGACTCGCTCTGTCACAAGTGCTTTTGTTGGTTGGGGCCTTTGCATCTCAGTTGTGTCAATCGATACTCATGCACATGCTACGGATTTTTATCTGGTTGCTGGCAGTAGGCAGAATCACCCATCGACACTATATGCTCAAGTAAACTCAACAGATGCTGAAGAGCAAGCTGCTAATACCTCTGAATCACATCCCTTGGGTGAATTTTTGTCGGGGCTTGATCTAGATAATCTAATTACTCTGATTTTTGGAGGTTTAATAGGCGGTTTCTTAAAGTGGGGGCTCGAACAATGGGGTTTTCGTAGAGCCACACAGCGTCAGTTTGCTCAAGCCGTGACGGACCAAATCTCCACACTTGCGAGTGAACACTACTGGTCTTTGGCAAACTATGCTGGTGTAGTGGCAGGTCTGCTTGAAGACTATATTGAACAGTACTCCTATCATCTGATGTTGATATGGTATGACAAAGATGATTTAAGGAAGAAACTGGACGAAATTGCTGAAGATACAGTAGAAGAGTGTTTTGCTTATTTCTGCCATCTAATCGGGTTGTTCTATGCATTTCAATTTAGAGAAGGCAATACATATCTGCTAACAGATCATCAAGCTGGAGAAAAGTGCAAGCAGCTGTACAACGCTTTTTTAAAAAGTTTCTCTGGCAGTGAACTATCGAAAAAAATTGTCAATCTTTATGCTCTTAAAACAATAGTCCGGACAGAAAAGCGAGAGAAATAGCCAGAAAAGCTATTCAGGCACTAAGGTTTTGTTAACAGACAAACCCACCTGAATAGCCATGACATGCATCATACCGGGTCTACTACGAAAAGTGGG
>NZ_JADEXP010000375.1 GCF_015207065.1 Leptolyngbya cf. ectocarpi LEGE 11479
TCCCAAGATTTAGACTAATGGCTGTTAAACAACAATTTTCTAGCTTTCAAGAGATGTTGGAGGGGGCTGATAAGCCCATATTGGTGGATTTTTATGCGGTTTGGTGTGGTCCCTGTCAGCTGATGGCAGGGGTGCTGGAGCAGGTAAAAGCCAAGCAGCAGGACCAGCTGCAAATTGTAAAAATCGACACGGATAAGTACCCCAACCTGGCGTCGCAGTATCAGATCCATGCCCTACCAACGATGGTGCTATTTAAGGATGGTCAAGTCGTAGACCGGATTGAAGGAGCGATGCCCGCAGATAAACTGATCGAGCGGCTACAGCCGAATCTGTAGTGGGTGTTGCAAAAGTAATAGCCGATCGAGATATGGAAACGGCATGTGCCATTGCCCTGGGGAGTAACCTGGGAGACTCAGAGCAAACGATTGAAGTCGCCTTGGCACGACTTGATCAAATAGAAGGGATGCGATTGGGGGTGCGATCGCAACTCTACAAAACAGCCCCCGTTGGTCCGCCCCAGCCCGACTACATCAATGCCGCCGCTATTTTTTACACCACCCTAAGCCCCGAGCAGGTGCTGTGTACTCTCTTAGCAACCGAAGCCAGCTTTGGCCGTATCCGCCGTGAACGCTGGGGGCCTCGTACCCTGGACCTGGACTTGCTGCTCTATGGCAACCGAGTAATGGATACACCGAATCTGACCCTGCCCCATCCCAGGATGCATGAGCGGGCATTTGTGCTAGTGCCCTTAGCCGAGATTGCTGCCAATTGGCAGCATCCAGTTCGTGGGCAGACGGTTAGAGAATTACTGGGACAGGTAGATATTGCTGGGGTGTTTCCGTTGGTAGCGTAATTAGCTGGCTGAGCGAAGTCGAAGCCAGCGGTCTCCTGTAGTAATCTAATCCCGTTACCCCACAGCATTTACAACCATGACTCTTGGTCTAGAACCACCTCAGCTGCTCAAAAAGTGTCTGTATTACGCCGGACGCAAATTTGACTTTGAAGTCAACCGTCTGCGGCTACCCAACAAAGTCGAAGGTGAGTGGGAATGTATTCGTCATCCGGGAGGAGCGATGGCGGTACCGGTTACCCCTGAGGGTCAGCTCGTGCTCGTACGCCAGTATCGCTTTGCTGTGCAAGGCAGACTGTTGGAATTCCCCGCTGGTACAATTGAGGTAGCGGAAGATGCCTTTACAACTATTCAACGAGAGATTGAAGAAGAGACTGGCTACAGCGCCAAAGAATGGATCAATCTAGGTAAGTTTCCGTTAGCGCCCGGATATTCTGACGAGTATATTTTTGCGTTTCTAGCCAATGATTTGGAGAAGCTAGAAACAGCGCCTCAACAGGATGATGATGAGGATATTGAAGTTGTTTTAATGACACCAGAAGAGTTTGAACAAGCGGTGATCAATGGGGATGGTGTGGACGCAAAATCCATTGCCGGATACTTTCTCGCAAAACCCTTTTTGAATAAGCTTTAGTCACTGGTTAAAGCTAGCGGCTCTTTTTTAAGAAATTTCACTTCGACTGTAGCCTGCTGTAATCGCTGGCACATGCGCAACTGCCGATAAATTGGCTGCCAGGTCCATAATAGATTGACCAGAGATTCCCACAGTGTGAGCCAGCCAAATACCGTGATCCCCTGACCAATCAGATGTAGCGAAATGCCAGCGTCCTCCGGAAAAGAGAGAGCATCTACTGGAATTGAAATTCCCAGAGCAGTCAAACCAAACACGGCTAACAGTAGAGAGTCACGAATGAGGCGTTTTAGGTTCTCTCGTTTAACGGTTTCTAGATAGGTAAAGTGTTCGGGAATCAGGTTTTGCAGGTCGGTTTGAAGTTGTTGTGGAGGAAGTACAGCAACTACTGGATCTCGAGAAGGCGTGGTGAGAGAGATTTTGAGCAGCAGCTCGTCTTGGTCAACTTCGGCGACGCGACGGAACAGGTACTCGACGAGATCGATATTGAGATTGCGGGATAGGGGTTTAGAGCCGTCGTGCGATCGCAAGCACTCAAACGGTGCCAATAAATCTTCCCCCGCCTCCAAATGCAGCGGAATAATCACCTCTCCCTCCGTCTGCCGATAACGAGTTGTCAAGCGGTCCCCCAAAGGAACCCGTTGTCGAAATGGAAAAAGCAGAGCAACTCGTTGCATAGCAGCCGTATAATCTGAGCGACGATAGTTAGTGTAGGCTAATCGTGCCTAGATCACATAAAGGGGGGACTGAACCATGGCAAGACGGAAGCAAACAAAGGGAGCATGTACCTATTGCGAGAAGGAAATGACCAAAGGGGGAATTTCTAAGCATCTCAGCAGTTGTAAAGCTCGTCAGGCAGCCATTGAAAAAGCTGAACAACGTAAAGCAAAATCTGAGAATTTATATCATCTGAGAGCGCAGGATGCCTATCGAGGAGACTATTGGCTGAATTTAGAAATGCGCGGCAGTAAGGCTCTGAATGATTTAGATATGTATTTGCGCTATATCTGGTTAGAGTGTTGCGGACACCTGAGTGAGTTTTCGGTTGGGCGCTTTATGGATACGGTTGGCATGAGTCGTAAGATCGAAGATGTTTTTAGTATGACCGACGGTTTGGATCATACCTATGACTTTGGAACATCGTCGGAAACCATCGTGAAACTTGTTGATGTGCGCAAGGGTGTGCCGTTGACGAGTAAACCGATTGTTTTGATGGCTCGTAACAATGCACCGATTGTGGGCTGTATGGAGTGTGAAAAGCCTGCCACCTATCTGTGTATGGAGTGTATCTATGAAGATAATGCAGAAGGGACGCTGTGTGATGAGCATGTGGAAGGGCATCCCCATGATGATTATGGTGACCCGCTACCTATTGTGAATTCTCCACGGACAGGGATGTGTGGGTATGAAGGACCAGCAGTGCCACCCTATTGAGGTAGCTGGCTGTTAGAGCAGCAGCATAGTTGCAGCTGGATCAGCCTGTGAAGGCCTGTAGCGAGTAGCAGTTACCCCAGCCTTCAGGGTTAGCTGACTTACACAATCATCTTCCTTAAAGCTTCTCGTCTCTCCTCCGTTAATCGATATATTTGCGGTGCTGCCCTGCCAATAGAATATCCTTGGGCATAGGCAACACCCAACTGCTTTAGCCTCTGGAGGCTGATGGGAGATTGTTCATCTAAGCCTTCAACGATAATTTTGGCAGAGTAAAGTTTGCTGGACTGTGCCACTATTTCACGGACAAAACGTATAATAACTTCAGCTTGCTGTTGATGAAGTATGTCTCTATCAATCTTGACGTGGGGTGGATTAAGGCTAGCTAATCGAGCAACTGAGGCATACCCTACTCCGAAGTCATCAATTCCAAACTTAACTTCTAGCTCTTGAGTATAGCGCACTAACCTATCTCTAAAGGCTTTAAGGGGAGAACGCACCCGCATGCCATCTTGATATTTTGGCAATTCAGCTTTCTCAGAGATTTCCAATACCAGGTTGTCGGCAGGTAAAAGCGTATATCCATAGTCATCGGGAGTGGTAATCTCACGCACAGTTTCAAAATAAACTGTACGCATTAGTGATTCTGGATAAACATTAACAGAGAGGGGAGTGATTTCATGGGATCTATTTTGTTGGGCTTCAGCACTTGCTTGGCGATAGCTCTTGGCGGCTCGTCGAAGTAACCCCACATCCAGCTCAACGGTAAATTTACGCCCCCAGAGTTCCGCCGCCTGAAATAGATCAATCGGAGCATTTAGGGTGCAGGGGTCTCGTGCCAATGCTTCCCATCCTTTAATTGTGACTTGTCGGAGATCGAGAATTGGCTCGAAATAGATGACTATTTCAGCAAGACGTTCACAGAATAGCTCAAACCTCCTATTGTAAAATCCGATTGGAAGGAAGCCGTAGGCACGTTTGAGATCATCTAGAATCAGGGCCTCAACCTTTGATGGATTCCAGTCAGTATCCTGAGACACCACATAAAAACTGGAGACAACTCTAGCAAAGACATCATTTAGCCACTGAGATTCCTGTGATAAACCACAGACGGCTATGAACTCGGTATCATCAGATGAAACAATCGGTATTAGAATAAATGCCTTTGTAATACCCGTTCGTTCATCCAGGAAAAATCTATATATGCCGTGGTGGCCCGTTGTAAAAATCGCTTCTGTTGAAACAGCCGCCAGAACTTGACTGGTAAGAAAATCACTATATGCCGTTGGATCACAAGACGACTCCAACTTGCTTTGAGCATTTAATGTCCAGCTACTTTCCCCATGGGGACTGTACATTGAGAAGATGAAATCTGCGTCTGAAGCAAGACGAAGTAACTCTAAAACAGAGTTCTTAAAATCTTTTTTATCGACAGGGCTTGTGTCCTGCTGCCTAGCCAGATGATAGCTATTTAAGTGTTCAACTAATCTTTCAACAAATGGAGTTAAGGACTGAATTAAGCTAGGAATAACTGCATAGGTGCTCGCCTTTTGTCGTGTTTTTTCTAATTGGATGCCTTCTAATTTAGGAATGTGAGTGCAGCTAATGTCTTGCTTAACACGTTTACTTGCCTCAACTTGGGATAGAACAATCTCAAATCCTGTATCTTTTAGGACAATAATTTTGGGTGTTACTTTAGGAAGTCTTTCTTGCACCTTTTGGGTCGCATATTTGTGTAAGTCGAGAATGGAGACTCTTCCATCACCATCAGAGTCTCCTTTTCCCGTTTCTATTCCCTCAACAAGATAGCGAGTGTATACAGATAAATTCTCTTCTTTCTGTTCATAGGAGTATTGAGTGGAACTCGATGATGCTAGAACGACCCTTCCCTCTGCCCCCAGTTGTTTTTTGAGATTGAATGACCCATCATCTTTAGCTTTTAAAGAGGGGTCAAATGCACCGCTAAAGCAGCAATCTAAGATAATTGCTTGGCGTTTAGCGCGGCTGTCATTCATAATGTCATGGACAAAACGAGCCGGAACAGCCGTGGCACGTCTTAGTTCGCCGGATTGATTTTTACAGGTATTTCGAGTCGCAAAATAAAGATTATTATTTTCATCTTTAATACCATGCCCAGAAAAGTACAAAAGAACTAAATCATCCTTTTGACGCCCAATAAACAATGTCTCGATTTCAAGCTGCATTTCTTGAAGATCAGGGTTATGACATACCTTAATGTGGTCGAACCCTCCCATTTCAGAATTATTCAGGACCTTTTCAACGGCTCTAATATCTTGAGCTGCGGCTGGTAATGTACTCAGCCCTTCTTGATATTCACTGACGCCAATCAACAGTGCTAATTTTGCCATTCCTGTTTACAGCTCACTTTGCAATAAAATCCTGTGCAGTTTTTACTGCAAATGCTAATTCTTCTCGATTGTGAGCTTTAACCTTTAAATGTCTACCTTCGGATTCAACTTCCAATTCGATGGGTTTACTTTCTAATCGGGTTCCTAGATAACTTAATAAGTGTTTAGCATTTTTAGCACTCACCTCAGCTGTCAACAGTCCTACAATAAAACCACCCAATGATTTACTGTTTACTGGTGGGCTGGGGTGGCGAACCTTATTGATTGATTCAACTTCATCGATCTCTTTTAGATCTAGCATCAGGTTCTCAACAAGTCTTTCCTTAGCATCTGCTTCTAACTGAGGAGCATCAAAGTGAATTGTTAGCTTAATATTTTGCACGGTTTTAGCACCTGTTAAAGCAAGTAAGACTCGTATTAAAACTACTGCTAAATAATTTTATTCGGGACCTGTCAAGAAAATCCTTAGTATATATACCGATAAATTGAATTTAGTTGATTGCTTAATATTCGGGTTACAGTTGTAGGGTAATGCTCTTCTGCTGATCCAATGATGAAGCTCCTGCAGGGCGGTTGATCAATCACCATGGAGGAATTGATGCTGGTGTAGATCAACAGCCCATAAAAAACTGCACTCTCCTGTAGAAAGTGCAGCACCAAGTGAAAAATTGATTAGTAGGTTGATGCTCGTATTAATATCTCAACGATGTGATGTGCACGATTGAAACGTGCGTTCGGAAGAGATATCCGTACATTCAACTACTCTAAGATAACAATAGTCCGGACAGAAAAGCGAGAGAAATAGCCAGAAAAGCTATTCAGGCACTAAGGTTTTGTTAACAGACAAACCCACCTGAATAGCCATGACATGCATCATACCGGGTCTACTACGAAAAGTGGG
>NZ_JADEXP010000376.1 GCF_015207065.1 Leptolyngbya cf. ectocarpi LEGE 11479
CTATGACACCTATTGCTTCAACTAAATTTTGGCGAGTGTCGTGATCTGTTTCATTCCTAATTATTTCAGCTAATGCTTGAACCGCATTTTCTAGGTCATTTTGGTCTAAGGTTTTAGCCGCACTCCAGCAAGAAGATAAGTTTGAGACAGAAATATTTTTATTTTCTGAAACAATTTCAATCAATGTTGTTAAAGCTGATTCAGCATGCAGCCTTAACAATGCCTCAACGGCTTTTTCTCGAACTCCAATACTTGGATCCTTTTTTGCACTAGAAATTAAATGTGAAATTATAGTGCGGTCTCCCAATTTACCCAATGCTTCAACAGCATATTCTCGAATACTTTCCTCTTCTGAATGATTTAAAGCCTCACATATGTCCGGTAATATGTTTTTGCCTCCAAGTTCACCCAAAACGAAGAGTGCGGCTATAACGATCAACTGATGATTATGTTTTAAGAGCGGCAATAGTTGCTGAACTGCTGATCGACAACCAAGCTCTTTTAGTGCGAAAGCTGCCTCGAATATTAGATCTTGGTTTTTCTCAGTAGTAAGTTTTTCGATCAATATTGGGACTGCGTAATCGGAGCAAGTTTGGCCTAGGAGTTTGATTTTGCAGCTTGGAGAAGTTACTTTCGTTCTGATTTTCTCAATGACATTGGCAATAGCTTCTTTCTGAGATAATGGCTGTAGCTTGCCAGCCAGTTTCGCCCCCAACATCAAATCCACATCATCGATCGCCAGCTTCACCACCCGTAGCGCTTGCTTTTCCTCATTCATTAGCGCCAGCATCAGGGCGATGGGTTCTGTCCACTTCAATAAGTTAAGGTAGTCTCGCTCGAATTTGGGCTCATTTTCGAGCAAATCAGGTAGTCGAAGCAATAGCTCCTCTGCTGCGTAGTATTCCTGAAAAAGCTGATGATGGAACTCGATTTCTCTAGGATTAGCAGCAATTTGCAGCAAATGATGCTCTAGTAAATCTTCTAGCCATTCTCTGGCTCGTGGCCCAGAATCATGGACGTGACCTGTAAGATAGTTCTCCAGGATCTTTTCGGCGAGGTTACGGTCTAAGGTCAACCAAGCTTCTGTGGGTTTATCCAGAGGACCTTGCATCATGCAAAACGCTAGATGCCGCAGTAACTCTTTTCTATATCGCCGAGAGTCTTCAGAGACCGCCGGGTCGCCTTTGAATGTGTCGTACTTCTCATCAAACTGTCGAAAGAGTTCTCCCTTGCTTTGGGGGATTTGCTGGATGGCCGGGTCAAAGACATCGCAGAGCATTTCCAGCAGCAGCGGTGTTTCGGCGATTTCTCGCAGGCGATCGTGGAGCTGTCTTAGCAGTGTATCGGTCTGGCCAGACATTCCCCGGTCAGAGAGGTACTTACCCACAAACTGCCGCATTTGGGGGGCGCTGAGGAGAAGCATCTCTAATCGTTTTTTAATGCCCAGAAGATCGCCCCCCACGGACAGATCCCGCGTAGTGAAGATCATCGGTGTGGTGGGATGATCTTCACGAAACTCTTGTAGCTTGCGCCGTCGCGGTTCAGACGGAATTTCGTTGATGCCATCCAAAAGTAGGATCAAGCGCTTGCGCCGCAGTAACCGCTTGATCTCCTTTTCCTCAAGCTCTATATCGCCTTTTTCTAACTCGTCAGTAATCAACTCCAAAGGAGAACTGTCACGTTTTAGCTGAATATAGATTGGTACTGGTTGAGTGCTATCTGCTACCCATTCATCGGCCAATTCCAGCAGCAACCGCTTCAGTGTGGTCGATTTTCCTGAACCCGGTCGCCCTGCCAGCAGCACATGCTGTCGCTCACGGCCCAGGGCATACTTTCGCAACCCCTCCAGCACTGGAAAACGTTCAACCTTTTTCTGAGCCTGCTCTGTATCCTGTTCTGAACGTTTTGACTGCCGCTCCACCGTTTCAGCTTCAAGCGGAATCAGCGCCTCAGTTTCGGTGTAGAGATCCCGAACATTTTGGTAGCGTGAATCCTGACGAATAAATTGAATATACCGCTCAAAATCAACGCTCCCTGGCTTTGGTGAAGCAGCCGAGTGGTAATGGGAGCCAATGTTGACAGTTCCCCCATGTACAGTCGTTTGAAACCCTGTTGAGCCGTCGCGGTTCGTTTGCTCCGTTTTTTTATCGTTGGGGTCCGTCATCCGTTTTTAGCCCGGCTTGCCCTGAATGCAAATGTCACTGATATAAGCAGTAACTGCCTTCTACCTTAGCTTGCTAGCCCTTTGCCTGGTCGATGCACTTGAGTCAGTTATCCTAGAGATCGCAAAAATGGAGATTTTTTAGCCAACTTCCCGGCACTCGACTCAACAAATTTCTGAAATGCTAGAGTTGCGATCTCGCTAGCAGTTAATTGTGGGGACTACACTGTGTGCGGAGCCAGCTATCAATGATTATGATGAGTCTGTGGCTATAGACCTATCGAGTGGGTTGCTCCTATGGTGCAAACAACGCCGATTATTTCTGACCGAGAACTGCTGCAGCTGAGTGCTATGAACCCTGGGCTGCGATTTGAACGCAATGCTGATGGAAGTTTAGTAACTATGCCCCCCACTGGAGGAAGCTCAGGCAACCGAGAAGCCAGAGTCATTACCCGGCTAGGTGTATGGGTAGAAGACAACGATCTTGGTGATTATTTCAGTAGTTCCACCGGGTTTAGGCTGCCTAACGGAGCGGTGAGATCTCCAGATGCAGCTTTCATCGCTAAAGGACGCTTACCAGCGGGCTGGGACCAGGGCAAAGATGCCTTTATCACAGTAGTGCCCGACTTTGTGGTGGAAATTCGGTCTCAAAACGACCGCCTCCGTGATTTAGAGGCAAAGATGATTGAGTATGTCGAAAATGGAGTTCGTTTAGGTTGGTTGCTCGACCGCCAGAATCGTCAGGCCAGGGCTTATCGCTCAGACGGGTCTGTGACTCACTATCCAGATACTGCCATTTTGAATGGGGAATCTGTTCTACCAGGCTTTACGTTGGTCCTCAAGCAGTTTTTATGAGGAACAGAGATTGAATAAATTCCACTTTGGTCGGACTTCGACTCCGCTCAGTCCTCTATCAATTTAAAGGGGATGGATGTTATTCATTTCCCTGTCCTAAGCTCACAAGTCCGAACTAATGCATCGCATCGACAAAGTCGGCATGCTGATCACGAGGAATGGGCCAGTCTTCATTTTCACCACCGATGTAGACCCGGTGGATCACGATGTAGTCTTTGCTGAACTGTTTGAGGGTATTGACCAGTACGTCTAGGGCAATGGCATCGGTGGTACCCAGGTCAAACCAGCAGCGGGCCCAGGTCCCCTGAAACTGCACCTCAGACATGTTGTGCATAACGGCCATGAGGCTGCCGTCGGCAACGTCGTTATCGTAGTTCATATAGCTGATTTCGTGGCCGCCGTCCTGCACCTGCAGGTTCTCGGCATTAAAGCCACCCAGCTTGCCGAGGAAAAACCACGAGTCAAAAATTTCTTCGATGTACTGCTGCTCCATAGCAGAGGGTACATTCTCTAGCTCCAACCAAATCCACAGATTAAAGAAGTCGCACTCGCGAAAGCGAATTTCCATAGTTTAGGGGGGTGTGATTCCGGTTACTTAGCATAGCAAGGTCTTTGGCATAGACGCGCTGAACTAAACATTGGCTATAGTGTGGAGTGGACCTTCTTGTGCCCATGAATGCTCACCCTTGATCGTGTTTCGTATCACCCGGCGGCTAGTGTAGCTCCTATTCTCAATCATATTTCGTTTACGTTAGAGCCCAAGAAGATGGGGCTGATCGTGGGTCCCAGTGGTTCAGGTAAGAGCACGCTGCTAGAAATTTTGGCGGGGTTAGTGGCTCCATCTAGAGGGACTCTGCACTGGCGCGACCAGGAACTAGAGCCGGAGACCCTGCAGCAGCTGGCTGGACTGGTATTTCAGTTTCCGGAACGTCATTTTTGTGGTCACACGGTTTTGGAAGAGTTACGCCTGGGTCATCCAGAGCTAGGGGCTGAGCAGGTGACGAAAACACTGGATTCGGTGGGATTGGGGATGATTTCCCTGCAGACGGCTCCCCATGCACTAAGTGGTGGCCAACAACGTCGACTAGCGCTGGCGGTACAGCTGATTCGACAACCGTATTTGCTATTGCTAGATGAGCCGACGGCTGGGTTGGATTGGTCCATGAAGCAGCAGCTGATCAGTTTACTAGCGAAGCTCAAGAAAGACTGGAGTTTACTCGTGGTGTCTCACGATGCTAGTGATTTGGCTCATTTGGCAGATTACTGCTGGACATTACAGCATGGGGAGCTGGTAACGTCGCCCTTGGAAATGGCTCCGGTGGCGTAGGCTTGCACCCCAGAAAATCCATCAGAACATCCAAAGGACGTGGAAAATAAAGGAATGACAGAAACAATCACGGAGCCATTACCCATCAACGGTGAGGTTTGGCAGGAGACGCTGCAGTGGCAACCATCAGTCGAGCAGCAGGCGTTATTTGATCGTTTATATCAGGGTGTACTGGCGGGCAATCGCCAGGTGAATCTGACGCGGATTACAGAACCTAATGGATTTTGGGAAAAGCATCTGTGGGATTCGTTGAGCGGTTTGGCCCCCTGGTATGAGCCCCAGAAGCCAGAGTGGCTGCCGACGGTGAAACGAGTGATCGATATTGGGACGGGGGCTGGCTTTCCAGGTGTGCCGGTTGCGATCGCACGTCCCCAATGGCAGGTCACCCTGCTCGACTCCACCCGCAAAAAGATGGCCTTTCTAGAAACCCTGTGCGAGCAGCTAGGCTTGACTAATACTGATTGTCTGGTGGAGCGGGCAGAAACCGTGGGTCGCGATCCAAACCACCGCGCCCAGTATGACCTGGCCATGGTGCGAGCCGTTGGCCCAGCCTCCACCTGCGCAGAATATGCTCTGCCACTGCTCAAAAAAAGTGGCTTCGCCGTCATATTTCGCGGTCAGTGGACCGACGAGGAAGAAGCACTATTTATGGGAGCCTTAGACACTTTGGGGGGTGAGCTAGTCGCCATTTGCCCCTGGGAAACGCCTCTAACTCAGGGAGCCAGACATTGCCTGTATGTCAAAAAAATTGAGAAAACTGATAAAGAATTTCCCAGACAGGTGGGAGTTCCAGCCAAGCATCCTTTGTAAAAGATATACCCTTCGTTTGAGACGCTGTGAGTGCTTGATAATGGGCGCGGTGCAGTAGCCTTATGGGCTGCGGTTTTGGGTGGTTTAGGTGGTTGAGATCGCAAGTTCTAGAAGGCCTTGAATCGCTCTCACGGCGACAACTAGGCAACTAGGAGATTCGCTTTGAGTGGCTGCCAGCCTTACAACTAGGCAATCTCAGATTAAAGATTGAGATGAATCGAGACAGGCAATCCAGACTAGTGATGCAGAATTTTCAGAGATCGACTCCATCAACTTGTTAAGCTATAAAGCATTCAAATGCTGCACTAGTAAGCTTGGTGTACGGTTTGCCAAAGATTTTATTTATTCACAAATATCTGGTATCAGAATATTGTTTGAGCATTCTTCTAAAAGTTTGTAGATAGATAATCAAAAAACCGAGTAACGATATTAGCAAATAGATAATTGCATACAGAATATTTGAATAAAACAGAATGATAGATGGTATGGCGATAACAGCAAAAGCAAAAGACATTACGAGAGATCTTAATGACAAACGATATACTGCCGTAACAAAACGCTTCTCTTCTTTTGCTATATTAAAGTTGAAAATCTGCGATCCTTCCGCCTCATCCAACGCTTTTCTTATTTCTGTTTCATAAGCTTGCAAGTTGTGAACAAAATACCACGTATAAGATTGCTTGAGTAAATTTAGTAATGCAATGATTCCTAGAACTGTAAGCAAACTTAAAAACCCTAAGAACAAAATCAAACTGGAATCAACCTTGGAGTTTATCGGTGCAATTAATTCAGAAATAGGTTTCCAAATAACTATAATTGCGCTTACAGCGCCAAACATCTTGAAATCGTCATACGTACTTTTGATAAAGTCTTCAGCTTTATCACTGAGCCGTACATATTCCTTGTAAAGGTATTCTAATCTCTGGCTTGAATCTGTACTCATTTGATTGTCTGACCAATATTTTATCAACAATCTTAAAGTATTGTCTCATTGACAGTTTTAC
>NZ_JADEXP010000377.1 GCF_015207065.1 Leptolyngbya cf. ectocarpi LEGE 11479
GATGTGATCGTAGCCGGTGGCGTGGAATCTATGAGCCTGATTCCCATGGGTGGAGACCGCTGGAGTCCTAACCCGGTGATGATGACGGAAATGCCCCAGGTGTACACCTCCATGGGCCTGACGGCGGAGAATGTGGCCGCGCAGTTTGAGGTTTCACGGACGGATCAGGATGCGTTTGCGTTGCGATCGCACCAAAAAGCTCTCCATGCCATCAACCATGGCCACTTCACCGCCGAAATCATCCCTCTTACTGTCACCGATACGGTTTACCAAGACGGCGAGACCCACACCCACAAAACCGTCTTTGATACAGACGAAGGCCCCAGGGCCGATACCAGCCTGGAAGCCCTGGCCAGTCTCCCACCCGTCTTTCGGCGTGGCGGCAGCGTCACCGCCGGGAATTCCTCCCAAATGTCCGACGGGGCAGCAGCTACGATTCTGATGGGCGAAGACCGGATGCGGGAGCTAAATCTCACCCCCATGGCCCGGTTGCTGGGATTTTCTGTAGCCGGGGTGCCGCCTCAGATTATGGGAATTGGCCCTGTGGAAGCCATTCCTAACGTGCTCAAGCAGGTGGGGCTCAGGCTGGACGATATTGGCCTGATTGAGCTGAATGAAGCGTTTGCGGCCCAGAGTCTGGCGGTGATGCGTAAGTTGGGTCTTAACCAGGACCGGGTGAATGCGAATGGAGGTGCGATCGCACTGGGCCATCCCCTGGGCTGTAGTGGGGCCAAACTAACCGCCACATTGCTTCATGAAATGCAGCGCCGCCGTATCCGCTATGGCATGGTCACCATGTGCGTAGGGGGTGGCATGGGGGCTGCCGGTGTGTTTGAAAATTTGTTGCTCTGACTTTATTGCGACTGAAGGGGTAGACATTATGGCTCTCTTGACCGTTGGTTTGATTGTTGGTTTGGTCGGGCTATTCGCCGTTTTAGCCTACGTTAATGTGCCGATGCTGGTCTGGTTTGCCTACGGTGCGTTGGTATTAGGCATAGCACAGGCTCCCATTTGGCTATGGAGTCTGTTTGGACTCATGGCCACTGTGTTTAATGTGCCATTTTTTCGCCAGGTGGTAATTACAGCTCCCATTGTTAGAGTCATTAAGCTGTTTAATCTATTGCCCGCGATTTCAGCCACAGAGCGGGCCGCTATCGAAGCGGGTACTGTCTGGGTAGATGGCGAGCTGTTTTCTGGCAAGCCCAACTTTAAGCGGATTTTGGCAGAGCCCTACCCGACACTCAATCCTATAGAACAAGCCTTTGTCGATGGACCGGTGGAGCAGGTGTGTCGCATGGCCACCGACTGGGAGATTCACCAACGTAAGGACTTGCCCCCAAACGTGTGGGCCTATCTGCGCCAAGAACGCTTCTTTGGCATGATGATTCCGGCTGAATACGGCGGTCGCGGTTTTTCCAATACGGCCTACAGCGCGGTGATGACTAAGCTAGCGTCGCGTTCTTTTACCCATACGGCTACGGTGGGGGTGACCAACTCTTTAGGCCCCGCCAAGCTGCTGCTGCGCTACGGCACCGACGAACAAAAGCAGCGCTACCTGCCGAAGCTGGCTACGGGCGAAGAGATGCCCTGCTTTGCCCTGACGGAACCAACGGCGGGGTCGGATGCCGCCAGCCTACAGTCCAGCGGTACGGTGTTTAAGGGCAAAGACGGTGAGCTATATCTGCGGTTGAACTGGCAGAAGCGGTATATAACCTTGGGTGCGATCGCAACCCTAATTGGCCTAGCTGTCCGCCTGCACGACCCCGACAACCTGCTGGGCAAAGGCACAGACATCGGCATTACCTGTGTGCTAGTCCCGGCTGATACCCCCGGTGTGCAGCTCGGTCGTCGCCATGACCCCATGGGTGTGCCCTTCTATAATTCTCCCATTGCTGGTCGTAATGTAGTCCTTCCCGCCAGCCAGATTATTGGCGGTGTGGACCAAGCAGGCAGAGGCTGGACCATGCTAATGCAAAGCCTCGCTGCTGGACGCGGCATTAGCTTCCCAGCTACCGCTACGGGCGTAGCAAAACTGGTCTCTCGGGTGACCAGTGCCTACAGTGTGGTGCGAGAACAGTTTGGTCTGTCCATTGGCAAATTTGAAGGTGTCGAAGAACCTCTAGCCCGCATTGGCGGTCTCACCTATCTGATGGATGCAGCCCGACTGTATACCTGTGGTGCCGTCGATCAAGGCGAACAGCCTGCGGTGGTGTCTGCCATTGCCAAGTATCAGTTTACCGAGCTGTCCCGCCACATTATCAATGACGGCATGGACATTCTTGGCGGTGCCGGTATCTGTCGCGGTCCTCGGAATCTGTTGGCCAACATTTACACCGCCACACCAATCCCCATTACGGTAGAAGGAGCCAATATTCTCACCCGCAGTTTGATTATCTATGGCCAGGGTGCCATTCGCTGCCACGGCTATATCATTGATGAAATTGCCGCATTAGAGGACAACAATGTTGCCGCCTTTGACCATGTCTTTTGGCGACATGTAGGCTTAATGTTGCGAAATCTCACCCGTGCTAAAGCGCTCGGCTGGACCCGTGGTCGTTTGGTAAAATCTCCGGTGCGAGGAGAGACAGCCCGCTACTATCAGAAAATTGCTTGGGCCTCTGCCACGTTTGCGGCTCTATCAGACTTAGCCATGTTGACCTATGGCGGTCGTCTCAAACGGCATGAGAAAATCACTAGCCGCTTTGCCGATATGCTCTCCTGGATGTATCTGGCAACAGCTACACTGCGGCGGTTTGAGGCGGAGGGTCGCCGTAAGGAAGATTTGCCCCTAGTACACTGGGCAATGAGCCATAGTTTGGGGCAGATCCAGCAAGCTCTAGAAGGTTTGTTGGCGAATCTGGAGATTCCTGTGTTAGGCGGTCTCATGCGAGCGACTACGCTGCCTTGGTTCCGGTTAAACCCAATGGGTGTTGTGCCCACTGATGCGCAGGGCCATGCTGTTGCTCAGTTACTCCAATCTCCTGATGGGCGTAATCATCTGACTAAAGGGTTGCATGTACCTACCGATGCGGAGCAGGCGCTGGGGCGTTTGGAGCGGGCTTATCAGTTGTCGATTGTGGCGATGCCAGTAGTTAGGAAAATTAAAACGGCGCTGCGCAATGGTCAACTTAATATCGCTCCGCCTGTGGGGCGTGTGGAGGCGGCACTACGGGCTGGGGTGATTACGGGAGCAGAATCTGACCTGGCGACAACGGCAGAGCGGGCGCAGTTAGATGCGATTCAGGTAGATTCGTTTACCCTGGCTGAGTATCAGCGCATTGGGAAAGACTATATGGAGGAGGAAATGACCGGGGCTGAATAGGGTTGCGTCAGATTAGCTGAGGAGTACAATGTTGCGCTGATGGGATCGATGGCGAGTTTGGAGACAGTGCGCTTGCAGTCTGGCGGGGTATGACCGTGACGGGTTAGGTAGCTCCAGATCAGAAACTTGCCATCAATCATCTCTCACATCGTTCTTTAAGCGCCTGATTATAATCAAGATAGCCTTGATGGCTGACCAAATAGATGCCTCGCCAAGCCAAATAAGGAATTAGCAGCCCAGAGTTTTCATGAATTTGGACAAAGCGAGTCTGGTGTTCGCTGATTGCTTCGAAAATAAATCGGTGGCAGACGGTGAAGAGAAACGGTGCTGCAACGTGCCCTTGCCAAACAAAAGAGTCAGGTGGAGCAATCGATAAAAACTGAGCATCGATCCAGTGTCGTCCAAACTGTTTGAGGTCTTCTAGAAAATGAATTGTTGCTCCAACCGCAAACTCGGCTTTAGCCTCAATTACAAAGGGATTCCACTCTGAATAAGTTTCAAAGTCCGTCACCTGCTCCCACACAAGTTGTCGTGGGGCATGGATGACAACCTCAGTTGTCCATCCTTTCATGAGGGACATTTTCTGTTGGATGCTGGGATTATTTTCAACTGGAACCATTTGTCTCTCCTCGATATAGTGTCTGTTCTTAGCAGTGACAACACAAGTCTGACCCTACACTTTGATAACCGTCGCATCGATTTCTACCAGTTGCCCCTCGTGACCCAGGGTCGCGACCCCGAGCAATGTGGCAGGCGGAACTCCCTCGCTAAACTTTTCTGTCACAGCCGTCCATGCCTGGACAAGATTAGCTTGCTGCCCCACTACATAAACGACTAGCTGCCGTATGTCTGCGACCGAGTAGCCATGGACTGCTAGTAGCTTTAGCAGATTGTCCAAGCACTGGCGTGATTGAGTATAGGGATCGTCTACACCGACAAGCTGTCCGTCCACATCGTGTGGAACTTGGCCAGCAACAAATAACTGATTCCCCACGTTCTCAGCGTATCTGTAACCGGGCGTTACGGAGAGCCCTGCCTTTATTTCTGCTTCGTTCATTTACTTCTAATAGAACTTGGATCAGTTTCAATTATCTTGCATCTATGCCATCGTCTGAGCCTCACCTTTGAAAATTGCTCGGCCAGATATGTGATGCTTTTAGCCTGATCGTTATTTCTATCGAACTGCAGAATAGGAGCGTGAGATTTCGCCCTGACCTAAATAGGTGCCAACATAGGGTAGATGCGCCTGCACTCGCTGACCCTGAAAGTTAATACCAAACTCCTCTAACTCGCGCTCGAGCACTCGGAAAAAGGCATCTTCGGTGCCGACCACAGAGGGCTGGCGGATAAGCGGTCTGAGAATATCCAAAAATGGCTTGATTTCAGAATGAAGCTCATTGTAGAGGTCGTTTTCGGTCGAGCTAGACGGCGCTTGCTCAGATACTGTCTGGCCGACTGGTGCTTGGACCATATATGCCTCTCGATACCCGGTAAAGATCATCAACGTCAAAAGACGTTACGGCTTGGCATCAACTAAGATATTTTAACTTGACATCAATATTAGTTGATCGATTTCTCAATCACGACAAAAACGTAATTTGTGGAAACGTCGACATTGGGAGTACTAAGATTCGCGATAAGCAAGATCCTGCGTTCCATTGCGATTCTACTATTGCGGTCTTGTAAGTGTGACCTGTATAAATTTTCTCGTGCTTTGGAATGCTGCCGGTTGGGTTGGTGCGCGTAATTCAAGAGATCGCAACCCCTACGCTACAATAGAGAGCCTGCAAAAATTTTACTTGGAACAGTGGCATCAAAACGGCTCTCTCCGCAAGACGCTCGCGCAAAGCTAAAGCAACTCACCCAGCAGGCAATAGCAACTCAGTCTGATTTAGCTCAGAAGCTTACTGCACTAGCAAAGTGGATCAAAGATAAAAAAGATGGCCTGTTAATCAGCAAGCCCTATGTTCTAGATCTGCTCACAGAAGTCATCTTGGATGCTGAGCTTTGGCTTGCACTCAGGTCTTTGAGTGATGATGAACGTTGCCAGTTTTATGTCAGTGAAAATTTCTCAGTTACAGAGCAGTACTGGCTTGAGGTTTTATTTCCACGATGGATCGGCGACCGGGATCCAAAGTTTCCTAATTGGAAGCGGGAAGTGATGAACGGCAACTTTAAGCGAGAGGATGAGCCGATGTTGAGAAACCTTGACAAAGAACTTGAAGGACGTGGAGGCAGCTACCTGTGGCGACACCTGCTCGATCTATCCATGGCAACGGACGTGCTAGCCTCTGGGCAGCATGAAGCAGCGCTATGTGTTCAGTTAACGACGGTCTCAGGCACGTATCTGACCGATAAGCAACGAAAGTGGGAAGCGACCTTGCAGTATTGGCACATTGATCGTGGATTACTCGTCAGCTATAACCCGATGGACACTGAGGTGGTATCTCGACTTGTTACAGTTATCTTGAGCCATGGTGATGCGCCAACGGCGACCGGCTACAATATTATTACGAACCTTTAAGTTCAGTTGCTCGGTATCAGTCATGACTAGCGAAACCAAGATTTTTAGTTTTGGCGAAAGCTCTGACCCTATGGAAAAAGCTAGGGCAGCTTTGCGTGCTGTGCGTCAATATCAGCAGGACTGGCAAGATCACGGAGTTGATCGGGTTCATCAACATTTTGATGATGTCGAAGGAAGTTGGCTGGATGACTTCGAGGAATTTTCAGTTAGTCAGCCAGTTGAGGCTAATCCAGGCATACTTTTTTCTAGTATTCACAAACAGCTACAATCATTAGGCCTATCTAGCTCTTTTATCGGG
>NZ_JADEXP010000378.1 GCF_015207065.1 Leptolyngbya cf. ectocarpi LEGE 11479
CTTAATAGCAGTGGGATATCATCGACGCGTTCGTTACTGATCAACTGGGCCATTGCTTGGCTGGGATACGATTTTGGGCATTATTACGCTATTCGCTATTCTCCTATATTTTCTAGCGAACCGTGAGTTTGATCTTACTTGGGATATCTTTGTGCTTTAGTTGTTCTACCATTGCACTTTCCATACTACTGAAAAGGCTTCGTTAGAGAAAGACTCAATCAGACGAGTAGTAGGAAAAAAGAGACAAGAAAGGCGCTAAGTATCTGGCGTTTCCGATACTCTTAAGGTCTCTCAGCATCAGGATTCAACCACCCCCCTGCTGACTACTCCTTAGCAATCTCCTCAGCACGCACCAACAAAGCTGGTTGTGGACACTATATTAGCGCCGCGCCTCACATGCGATTCCATCCTTGTCGCCGTCCAGCCTATGAGGGTCTTCCCCAATGGTGACAACCGTGAAATTCTTCTCTTCGATATCAGCACAATCAACGTCGTCAGCCTCTGTCCGTATAAACGGGCACGCACGCACCTGAATAACGCGGATCGCATTCATCCTCGGCTGAGATCGCAACCCCCACAAACACCTGAAACGTAGACAAAACAGCTAATACGATTTTCATAGGAACCTCTACACAGAATCATCCATCCACCCACACGCGCCACAATCCCAATGAACGCGAGGCGGCGTAGTTTGCAGCATCGTAACCTCGCAGTTGGGACAGCGGCCTGTGAATAGAGGATGCCAGTCTAACAACGCTAACCGTTGATCATCCGTGAGCTGAGTGGGCAGCTGCGGTATCCAATCGCCAGCGTAGTAGCCGCCCTCTAGCGGCTCACGGGGCGCTACAGATTCAAAGTCAGAGCACTGGTTACCGTCTGGGCCGCATGGGTTTACACCGCAGACCATGTAGGGCGTATAGGCGTAAAAACGGCAGCGATCGTATTGAGGTAGCTTGGACAGCTTCGCACTGTAGCTTTAGTGAAGTTTACCCAAATATCCTTCTCACCGTGCCTTTGACTTACTTTCAAATAACCAGGAATGAGATTTAGCATAATCTTCTATATCATTCGACAGCCCCCTTAGCTTCCGCTTCATATCACTACAATTTTCAAGCTTAACGATATCTTCTATTTCTTGATTAACTTGCTGAAAGGCTTGATAGTTCTTACTAAGGAGTGCTTTCACAGGAACAGCTTGACTATCCATTTCGTCCTTTACAATCTGCTCAAGCATTCTTGCTAAATCTTCGCTATTTCCGCAGAAGATTAATTTCTCGTCGATTTCCTTTTTCTTATCTAGCAACCATGAACTGAGATTTTTTGCGATTTTCTCTCTTACTTGCTCTAAAATAGCTAAATTTTCTGGTTCACTTCGATACCAATTATAATCGACCTCATTAATTAATAGATCTAGAAAAGAGTCATTGCCTGTTCGAAAAAGTAGATTTTCAATTTCTTCTAACTGTTTCTGATCACTAAGCTTATCCAACTGAACTAATTCACAGTAGGACTTAATTTCATCAACATCCCTACCTTCAAACAATTTAGAGCTTTCATCTGGCTCTTGTTTAACCCAATGTTGCCTAAAAATCTCCCATCCATCCTTAATTCGCCGATAAGCCTGTTCTTCTGTAAAGTCTTTATCTTGAACTTGAAAGAGAACTATAATTTGGGAAATCGTAAATCCGTCAATAGCTTTCATCTTAAAAGCTTCTAATTTATGTGATCGGGATGCACTCTTTATTCCTTTGATAGCAGCATTCATCTTGTATAAGCAGCGATGACTAGACTTATCTCTAGATTCTATTTCTTCAGAATCCGTCTTTCTGTTTACACTAGTCAAAAACTTTCTACTCAAAATATAAAATGTCGTCCAACGCAGCAAAGCACTTGGATTATTTATAAACCGATCAGGGAAAGTATAACCTGCTGCAAAGGCAACACATATACCCTGTCTAACAACCTGCAATATTGCTTCCGTACTACTGTCTAAGCCAAGCTGACGACTCATACGCAATACAAATGCAAGTGTGGATATGATGACAGCTGGTGGCTCTTGCATCAAGAAAACCAATCTTTTGTAAATCGGGAATCGTAGTAACGCTATCTGGGAATCTCCTGCAGACCTCGATACACTAATCTCTCCCAAGCCAATTTTTTCTAGCAAGTCAGAAATACTACTTGCCAAAGAACCATCTTGCAGCAGCTCCTTCTCTATATGGTCCCGAGCTTGCTGAGACAAAGTCAGGCGAATGGGCTTCTTCTTCAACCTTTCAGGCTTTCGATTCTGATTCACAACATTGAGCACTCTTTGAGTGTATAAAAAGACACGGATTGATTCTATAGCCATATGATAGCTTAGAGGTTTTTTTGTTTAATGGCTATATAGGCTTATTTGTATTTTTAAACTCTTAAGAGCATACCCATGTATGGGGTAGTTTTCTTACTGTATTGGAATTTTAAAATATTTTTTATATACTATGGCTATATATGTCCATTATGTCTGGCTGGTTATATTGGCCATAGATGTTCTAGGCTTAGTCATAGGGGAACACATCGTATGTTAAATCGGCCTTTTCTGTACAAGGGCAAAAAAGGAAAACTTGTGAAAGTTGCTCAAAAAGCCCTCAATCGCAGAAAATACTATGTGGATGGAGAAAAGCTATTAGTGGATGGCTATTATTGGCAGCGGACTATGGCTGCTGTGCAGCGATTTCAAACAGCTAATGATCGTAAGCCCACAGGTAAGTTAAATCTTGAGGACTTTGAATTATTGATAGGACCAATAGAGGTAGAGTTAAAGCAGCCTCAGGATAGTTTCCCAAATCATCTGCCGAAAGACACTTCATCGTCGCCTGGCTCCCAAATCTGGGCAGCTCGTATTTTGCGGGGGCTGCCCTTAACTGTGGGCCTGCTATTGTTGTCCGGAGTGATAGTAGTCTTTACCACAAGAGGCTACGAAACCCAGCTATTTTTCAAGAATTGGGGGCTTCATCTGTCTCCCCCTCCTGACACCTATGGTGAGAAGTCATAACATTAGCAGCTAAAGCATTGAATTGCCTAAAAGTTACTCCCACAATTGCCAAGGCGATGCCGTTGGCAATATTAAGACTGTTGATTTAGGGTAATTGAAGCGAAGCTATTTCCGATACTCCCAAGGCTGCTCTAAGTTGGGGTTTGACCACACACCCGCTGACTCCTTCTTAGCAATCTCCTCAGCACGTACCAACACATCTGGCTGTGGACAGCTACCCGAGTATTTCTCATAATGGTAGGCATGGCCATCCATCACCATTTGAGAATTAAGGTGAATCTCTGAACCATCAGAACGGATAACAAACAGATCAGCTACCGTCCGCCCATAGCGGTCCTTCTCAATAGCTACGACACCGATGGAGCCATCGCCTTGAGCGACTAGCGATCGCAAATGCTCCCGCGCCTCAATCCCCCCAGCCTGCTTTAATTCTGGGCTATCAACGCCACAGAGTCTAATTTTCAACTCCCGACCGCCACGCTCAACCCGTAGCGTATCACCGTCGTAGATAGAGCCAGGAACAACCTGATACCATTCGGTGCTGGGGGCTCCAGCTGCGGCATCAATGGCAGCATCGATTTGATTGGGGAATAGCTTCGGTGCGATCGCCATTTTCTCGAGCAATATCACCGCAGACAGAAAGCCCTGTCGCTGCCAAAATTTCTGCCGGTCTCCCGCATTCTAATCTCTAACTGATGTGGTCTCTCGAGATCAATACCGCCATCTCATAGAAGTTTTGTACGAGCCTGACGTTAGGAGGCATCCTGCTGACGCTGCTGAATGTCTGACCAAAGACCATCGAGCGTAGTATCCCCTAACCACTGTTGGCGGTTCCGTGTATAGTCACCTGTGCCCATATCAAACTGCTTGAAAAAGCGCACAGCATTGACATAGCTCAGGCTCTCTACCAGCGTGCTAAAGGCTTGACGATTAATTTCAGGAAGGGTCATGGGGGTAATCTCCCTACCAATAGAACAGACTAAGCCGACAAAAGTGGTTCTCGCTGCACCATCTGCAATACCCCTTGCGCCATTCCTTTAGCCGCAACATCTGCCAATGTCTGTTGATCCTCTTGGGTCAAGAGTGATGCCAACATTGGAACTACCTGAGATCGCAGATGCCGGTCTTCAATGGGAAGATTTTGATCATCTTCTGCTATCAGCACATTAATCCAATCGGTTTGCTCGGGTGTGGGATGTTGCAAACGTTTACAGATCAGTTGTCGTGCCTGCCTATAGACCACATCAAAGCTACAGCCCAGTTCCCAGGACTGTAACCACTCCTTCAGCTCTGGATACAAAATCGAAAACAACCGCATGCGCCAGCGTAGGAACTGATGCTGCTCAGGGGTGAGCGATTTCAAATACTCCACATAGGGCTTGGCCATTACCCCCGCCTCAATCCAGCCATCGCCTTCAATCCGCTCGGTCTCAGCGATCCACTCCTCATCGCAAGGTGCAGTCAGCAAAGCATTCACCTTGGCCAGCTGTTCAGCGCGCGTTGGATCATCCATCGGTTGATTTGTCTGACGTGGGTTATTCATGGCTATATGACACCGTACTCGAAGTATATCAAGTCATCTTTTTCTGGATCAGGGCCATAGTCGGTCATTTTTAATCGCTCATAGAAACCTTCTACATTGGGCAACGAGTGTAAACCAACCCGCCCGCCATAGCCCAACTCAACGCTACGCAACCGGGCAAAGGTCAATAGTCGTCGCCCAACGCCGCGTAACCAAGGCGGTTGCTCAATAGCAACCCGATTCCAAGGCGCTGACGAAATGGCTTCGACATAAACAAGAGGTCGATGCTCTGCCAGTTGAGAGCGATGCCATTGGGTTTCAAAAAACATTACCCCCTGGGAAAAAACATCAACATCCAGAGAGTACGCTTCATAGCGGTCTTGCTGTTGCGACTGACGGAGTTTGTAATCCCAGATCCAGCCAGCATCAGGCTGGTTTGTTTCAGCCAGAATGGGGTGCCACAATTCTTGCAGCTCATCAAGGTGACGCTGCTCCATAGGCACTATTTGCCCGATGACAATTTGGCCACCACTGGTCACTAGCTGAACCGATTGAACCATCTAGGTGTTCAATAAAAGCTCAGTCATTATAGAGCATTTGTATTATGTAGACGTGAACCACCGCCCAACACATTCTGCACCAACCGCACCGGGTCCAGCGTCAAATAATTAGTCCACTGCCGCGCTTCTGCATAATCCTGACGTTCAGCCGTAAGGTCTAATTGTTGGTTGATCGCTTCAATCTCCGATGATTGCGCTATCGCCTGCTGCGTCAACTCCGTCAGGCACTCCGTCGAACTGTCCAGGCACGGAAGCGCCAGCGCCGGCGCGGACCATGAGAGTAATTTCAGCACTGAGCAAACCGCTAGAATCTTGCCCCAGCCATTTAACCCGCCGAATGCGCCCCGCGTAGGGGCTACGGACAACGGCCAAATTTGCGATCGCATTTTCCACCTCATCTACCCTGAGCTGCGTTTGGGCCAGTTGAAAGTCTCGGTCCCGTAAACGCTGTTCATAGTTAGCCCACTGCTGCTGATAGCTGAGCATGTCACGATTGCGGCCACTGACATCAATGGCCATGGCGCGGGAGTGGTCATACTCCGCCGTCGAGCGTTTACCCAGGGCCAGCTGATAGTCGCGTACGGCTGCGGTGTGGTTGCGCTGCAGCTCTGCTAACTTAGCCTGTTCATGCTCCATCACTAGCGGGTCAAGATTAGGCAGCTGGGCCAGATAGTCTAGCTCTTGGTGTTTAGCGTTTATCAACGCTTCAGCCTGGTCTACGTCGGCTTTGGCGCGGTCGATGGCGGCGTTTTGTTCTAGATATGTTGGGGTTGCGATGGGTGGCGGTGTGGCCGGTGGTAGCGGTGGCGTGATCGTGGATTGCTCCAGGCGTTGGAGCGTTAGGTCTAGCTGTCGGGCTTGGGCTTCTAGGCGGTTGCGATCGCGGGTGCGGTCGGCGATGAGTTGGCCTACGATGATGCGATCGCCTTCGGTGACTTTGAGGTCGTCGGGGTCGGTGACGGAGACGTTGATGGTGAGGCGGCGGGGGGCTTCGTTAGGGTGGGTGGCTTGTTCTGAGGGAGAGG
>NZ_JADEXP010000379.1 GCF_015207065.1 Leptolyngbya cf. ectocarpi LEGE 11479
TGGGTGAGCATGCGGTCGAGACGATAGGGTGCTTCGGTAACGTCTTCAAGCGCTAAGATAGCGCCGGTCAGGTCGGGTTCATGGGAGGTGCCCAGCAGACAGGTGGCCACAGTCAGATTGGCGGGTAATAATTTGCCGGTGGCAGTGCCGCTAACCCAGCTATCGCCGGTCAGGGGCTCTAAAGTGTGATGTTCTAGCCAGTTAAACAACCGCTGCCGTGACCAGTCCGGTTCCTGGCTAAGGGTGGTGAGTAACGGGCCGTGAATGCCACCGCTGATTTGGCCACTCCACAGCAGGCTGGTGATATCGGAAAAGCCGATCAGCCATTTGTTTAGGTCCGCTGGCCACTGCCAGTTTTCGAGTAGGCGGGTGCCGCCGTAGCCGCCTCGGACACAGAGAATACCTTGATACTTGGGATTGGTCAGTGCCTCAAGCAGCTGTTGGCGGCGCTGGTCGTCTGTACCGGCTAGATATCCCCAGCGGTTGTCGTAGGTAGGGCTGAGTTCGACTCGATAACCGCGATCGCACCAAACCTGCACCCCTGCCTCAAACTTAGTTGTTTCTCGCAGAGCACCGCTGGGAGCAATCGCATAGAGTAAATCCCCAGGTTTTAGGGGAGCAGGGGGAGCATAGGCCATGGAGCAGACGAATTCAAACAGCGGTTTTGATCATGGCATATTGGCGGCTAATCGCTGGCTAATCACTGGGGTATCCGTCGCCAAACGGTGACGGTTTCATCCTGACTGCTGCTGACCAGGGTGTGGCCATCAAAGGCAATCGCAATGACGCCCCATCCCTGAACCAGTTCTGATACACACTGACCGCTGGTCCCCTGGTAGACCCGCAATGTATTCCCCTCACTGCCCACAGCCAGCAGCCGAGCATCCGGACTCAGGGCCAGAGACGTAATGCTGTCTTCTACTTGACAAAGGCGTTTCGGTTTAGCCGATAACCCTACGGTCCACACATCTACCTGGCCCTGGTCGTTGCCAACAACCCCATAGTTGCCACTGGGATGCAGGGCCAACGCCTGACTTGGACGAATGGGTAGGGTATCAATCAGTTTTTTGTCTGGAATGGACCACAGCCGCAGGGTGCGATCGCGACTAATACTGGCTAGCCGGGAGCCGCTAGCTGCGATCGCACTCACCCAATCCTGATGCTGGTTAAAGCTGTGGCTAGGGGTCAGCTGCTCTAAATCCCAAAGCGTAATGTGACCACCGCCGTCGCTCACGATTAAATAGGGGGGAGTCATGGCTAAATCCGTCGGTAGCCAGCCAGGTTGAGTCAGGGTGTGCAGCAAGTTTCCACGGCTCAAATCCCATAGTTTTACAGTGCCATCGCTGCTGGCACTATAAAGGGTGTGACCTTGGGGATGAATGGCCAGGGCGGTGATGCGATCGCGATGATGACGACCCTCCAGGGTAAACATTTCTGCCTCAGCAGCCAGGTCACAAATTAGGATGCTGCCAGTGTGGGTCCCCAGGGCCAGGATTTTTCCTTGGAGAGCAAGGGCTGTGGTGAGTCCAGGGGTAAGCCGATAAAGGCGCTGCCAGGAAATTTTCGGAGCCGTTCGTTTGACCGGTGGGAGGGCCGAGGAGTTCGAAGGATCAGCAGATGACAGGAAGCGCTTTGGAACCTGTAAAGCTGGTAGAGACTCTTGGGCAGGGAGCAGGGAGCGAGCTTTATCCAGAAGGGAGACGACAGGGGATTTTTTGAGGTCGGTGAGGGCCTGGTCGGCGCTAGAGTAGCGACGTTCTATGGGGCGTTCTAGGAGTGTCTGCAAAACCTGGCTGAGGTTTTTAGGTAGGGGGTCTGTCACGAAGTCGAGCCAGATCCAGCGGTTGTCAGCGACTGAGTAGAGGTCAAAGGGGGCTAGTCCAGTCAGAAGATGAATGGCCACCAGCCCTAGACTATAGAGATCGCTGGCATAGACTAGCTGTCCTAGCGCTTGTTCGGGAGCGGCGTAGGCAGCGTCTCCGCCAGTTGTGGCTAGGGTGGGGTTCTGTTTATTCAGCCGCTGGGTAATGCGTAAATCGACGAGGACGGGCGGCTGATCGGGGCTGGCCTGCCGAATATTTGCAGGGCGAATGTCGCCATGGACCAGGCGGAAGCTGTGGAGGTGTTCTAAAACTGGCAAGAGTGACAGCAGCTCGGTTTCTACTTGGGCGGCTGTCCAGGGTGGTGTGTGGGTTTGGAGACTGGGGGTCGCAATGTGCTCAAAGACGAGAAACTGTCCGTCGGGGGATTGCCAGCTGTTGAGGAGGGTGGGTAGCTGAGGGTGTTGTCCGACAGCCTTTAGGCGTTTGGTTAAGGTATCAAGCGGTTCTGAGGGGCGATAGATTTGCTTGATGACGACGGATGTGGGGGAAGCATTCGGCGTCAAAATCTGCGCTAGGTCTGTTTGGCCATTTTGACCTTTGCCCAGGCATTTGACGATGGTGTAATGTTTGCCGATGTTGGGTTTCATGAATTCAACCCAACCTACGCCGATTGATTATGTGGGAATGGCTTCGCCGGGGCGGAGCTTGGCCCATCTGCCGGTGTCTTGCTGGAAGCTATCACAGCCGACCACGTCGTATTCAAAGCCAAAATCACCTGATTGGACAATGCGATCGCCTTCTACGCTGACTACGGGGGGAGTAATGTTGGCGTTAATCGTGGGATTTTGAGGGTCAAAATCTGGGGTATCGGTGAGATGGGGCTGCCGATGGTTGGTTTCCACCGCATGGTAGGTAATGCAGCGGTCAACGTAGTGGCAGTTGATGCAAATACACATGGCAGGGGAAGGATGTGGTGAAGTGCCAATTCCTGTTTGGAGCGTAGGCGCTGTAACTACAGTAGCGCACCTAAAATATGGGTAGAAAGATTTGTTGCAAATTGTGCGGTTGAGCTGTCCGTTTTAGCGAAAATCTAGCAACAGCCTAAAATTAGGCACCAGAATTAAGTGCCGACCAGCGACGCAATATAGGAGAATTGTAAGCCGCACTACGTTTGGAGCTGCATCGTTGAACTTTGTGTCGTCTATGGCGTCTGCCCTAATTCCCACAACTTGGCCCTTTGATAGTCGCTTGCTGCCGGAGACGGCCTGTGTGGTAGGGGGCAGCGTGCGGGATGCATTGCTAAAGCGCCAGGCGGATTATTTAGATTTGGATTTTGTGTTACCGGACGGGGCAGTTGCGATCGCAAGTGCCATTGCCCGTCGCTATCAGGCTGGCTTTGTCGTGCTCGATGCCGACAATCAAATTGCTCGGGCCGTCTTTGACCAGGCCACCATCGACTTTGCCCAACAGGTGGGGCCAACTCTGGAAACCGACCTGCAGCGGCGAGATTTTACCATCAACGCCATTGCCTACCATCCCCAGAGCGATCGGCTGATTGACCCCCTCAATGGCATGGCCGATCTGCAGCAGCAAACCCTGCGGATGGTCAGCCGTGAGAACTTAGCGGAGGATCCGCTGCGGTTGTTGCGGGCCTACCGTCAGGCGGCCCAGCTGGGGTTTACCATCGACAGCAACACCCGTCGCACCATTCACGAGCTGGCTCCTTTATTGCAAACCATCGCGGCTGAGCGAATTCGCCACGAATTAGATGCGCTTTTGAGCCAGCCCAAAGGAGCTACCTGTTTTCGCATGGCGTGGCAGGATGGATTATTTACCACCTGGCTGCCCCACCTGAGTGAACAACATGCTAAGCAGCTAGCGGCCCTAGACAAGGCCCTGGCCACGTTACCCAACATACCGGGCTACCTGACGTTGCTCCATGGCTGGAAAGATACGGTACCTGCTGGCCACTATCGCAGCTGGGTCAAAGCCGCCCGCCTGTCTCGGCTGCTGCCGCTGGATGAAGAGGCGGCCAACCGCTGGCTGAATCGCTTGAAGTATAGCCGTAGCGAAGGGCAGGCCATTTTTAGAGTGATCCAAACCCAGCCCTATTTAGAGCGGCTAGTGGTGCAGGGCTACTTATCCCGAGCGGACCAGTTTTTTTTGTTTAAGACGGCGGGCACTAGTTTCCCAGCTGTGTCCCTGGTGGCCCTCTCCATGGGCGTACCGACTGCAACCGTAGCCGAGTTGGTGAGGCGCTATCAGACTGCCGACGATCCCATTGCTCACCCCACTCCCTTGGTCAGTGGCAAAGACCTGATGCAGGGGCTGGGCCTGAGTTCGGGTCCCCACATTGGACAGCTGCTCAGTGCTATTGAAAACGCCCAGGCTAGCGGTCAGCTCACCCATGGGGATGAGGCGCTAGTCTGGGCGCAGCAATGGTTCAAGGAATACAATATGCAACGCTAGAAGACATGTAACGCTAGAAGACTGGCCTATGACTTGGGACCGACGGCAACGTTGCCGTCTTTAACCCGCACGACGAATTCGGTGCTGCTGGGTTTTGCAGTCGATTTCTTTTCGGGCTTACTTTTGTCCCCGTTAAGTACAACAATCAAACCAGCAAGGGCTAACCCTATAATCATTGACTGATCCATGGCAACGATTCTCCGTGGTAGATGGCTACGGGTCAATACAGTTGTAGATGCCCCCATTCCAGAAAAAACATGGTCCGTACACCTACACTGCGGTTTGATCGCGGCACGTTGATTTTGCACCCGCCCCCTCGGGGTAAAAGCTGGATCGACCATGCTGTGTGGGATGACCGGATTGAGCGGTTTCGGATTCCCGCCCACTGTTATCGCCCACTCATAGAGGCACTGCGCCAAGAGCAAATTGCCGTTGACGATCAGGCAGCCAACTTTACGAAGTTAGAGCTAAAACCGCAGCTCACGTTTGAGCCTTACGCCCACCAAAGCGAGGCGCTGAGCGCATGGCAGCAAAATCGCTGGCAGGGGGTGGTGGTTTTACCAACGGCGGCGGGTAAAACGTATCTGGCCCAGCTGGCACTGCAGGCGATTCCTCGCAGTACGTTGATTACGGTGCCCACCTTAGATTTGATGCACCAGTGGTATGCCCATTTAGAAACCGCCTTTCCCGATGCGGAGATTGGCTTACTGGGCGGGGGCAGTCGAGATCGCACCGATATCCTCGTTGCCACCTATGACAGTGCGGCCATCCATGCCGAAAATCTGGGCAACCGCTATGGGTTATTGGTGTGCGATGAGTGCCACCATCTGCCCAGTGACTTTAATCGGGTAATTGCTGAATATGCGATCGCACCCTACCGTCTGGGGCTAACGGCCACCCCCGATCGAGCTGACGGTCGCCACAGCGATCTCGACCAGCTGCTGGGACCGGTGGTTTATCACAAAACAGCGGCTGAGCTGTCGGGGCTGGCCTTGGCCCCGTATCAGATTGTGCAGCTCAAAGTAACCCTATCGGAAATAGAACGTCGTCGCTACGCAGCGCTGATCCAACAGCGCAATGATTTCTTGCAACAGTCCAGGATTTGGCTGGGAAGTCCCGAAGGCTGGCAGCGATTTGTGGCCGCCAGTGCGCGATCTCAGGCTGGGCGGCGGGCCATGTTAGCCCACCGCGAAGCCAAGACCATTGCCCTCGGAACAGATGGCAAACTCCGTATCCTCGAGGAGCTGCTGGCTAAACACTACCCGGAGCGCACCATCATTTTTACTAACGACAACGCCACCGTCTATAAAATCTCACAGGCGTTTCTCATTCCCGCCATTACCCATCAAACACCGGTCAAAGAGCGTCGCACTGTCCTACAAAACTTTCGCACAGGCACTTACAAAACCATTGTTGTTTCCCATGTGCTCAATGAAGGGGTGGATGTTCCAGATGCCCGCATAGCCATTCTCCTATCAGGCAGCGGCTCCACACGAGAATATATTCAGCGGTTAGGGCGAGTATTGCGCAAAGGCGACGGCAACAAAATCGCGCTGCTCTATGAAGTCATTGCCGAAGAAACCACAGAAGAGAATATTTCCCGTCGGCGCAAACAGACGCCTCAGCCGCCAAAACGAGAGTCTGCCTATCCCTCTGACCCAATACAGCTTCCCCTCGCAGCCGAGTCTCCTCCCCCTTATTCTTCTGAGAGGATGTATGAAAAGGGTTCCAAGGGGTAAAAAAGCTCACACAGTGTAGGCTGAAGTTTACATAAATCTCTAGCCCTGCGTGAGCCATGCCTAAAGCCTACACTAGCAGTCTCAGTCGTGCCCAA
>NZ_JADEXP010000380.1 GCF_015207065.1 Leptolyngbya cf. ectocarpi LEGE 11479
CTACCTCCCCTGCTCCTTACCTCCCCTCGCCAATAGCCATGGCCCAGGACAGTGAATCATACGAACAAGCTTTCCGAGAATCTGATTGTAGGTGTGATACAGGGTTTTACCCTTTTCGGTTGATAAGTAGTTGCATTTGACTGCAAATTCTATCCATGTTTGGGTTTCGGCAGCTTCGGCCTCTGAATCACTGAGTTTAGCGACGAAAGCAGCCTGATAGCGACGTTTGCGCCAAGCCTCAGCCAAATTGGCACAAACAGATCGCGAAGACCTGCGCATCTGATCAGTCAGCGAGTATCGTTCCTCAACCGGAAAGCCCTTAGAGAACTCAAAAATCTCCATCGCCGCTTGAAATCCCAGCTGATAAACCTCCAAATCAGCATGATTTTTAATAACCCCCTTTCCCATAACTCCAAATCCCCCAATATCTACAACCTATTGCTCCCCCGCACACCTGCTCCCTATCGCCCTCGCTCCCCTGCTCCCCCGCTCCCAACTCAGGTATGAACTCAGGCAACCCTTTCCCTGACTCAGGTGTGGCCTCAGGTCGGCGGTCGGCACTATGTAATTGTCAACCAACGAGGCAACCAAATGCAGGTTTATTCAGAACACCTTCATGCGGCCTGGGGGCTGGTGCAGCGAGGGAGCCCCGCCGCTGGGGTGGATGGCATTACCACTGACTTGTTTGCTGGCGTGGCCCAGGAGCAGCTGGGGCAAATGCATCGGCAGCTGAGGCGCGACTGCTACAGGGCGAGTCCGGCGAAGGGATTCTTTATTGCTAAAAAGAATGGCGGGCAGCGGTTGATCGGGCTGTCTACGGTACGGGATCGTGTGCTGCAGCGCTACTTGCTTCAGTCTATCTATCCCCGGTTAGAGGCGACGTTTAGCCATAGTGCTTTTGCCTATCGGCCAGGGCTGTCTATCTATGGGGCGGTGGACCGGGTGATGGCTGATTATGGTGCGCAGCCCACCTGGGTGATCAAGGCTGACATTCATCAATTTTTTGACAACCTCTCTTGGGGAGTCTTGATGGGTCAGTTGGAACGGCTCAAGATTGCAACTGGGTGGGTGCGGCTAATTGAGCAACAGCTCAAGACTGGGATGGTCTTGCAGGGGCAGTTTTACCGGCCTAACAAGGGAGTGTTGCAAGGGGGGATTCTCTCAGGGGCACTGGCAAATTTGTATCTGAGCGAGTTTGATCGGCTGTGTCTGGCGGCGGATATTCCCCTGGTGCGCTACGGGGATGACTGTGTTGCGGTGTGCCATAGCTATTTGCAGGCAAATCGGTCGCTGGGGATGATGCATGACTGGCTAGAAGATATTTACCTGACGCTGAACCCCGAAAAGACACGAATTATTGCACCGGATGAGGGGTTTGTTTTTTTAGGGCATCAGTTTCAAGCACAGCAGGTGATTGCGCCGGAGCGTAAATGGCTGAAGAAATCTAAGCAGAAGAAGAAAGCACAGCCGGTGTATGGACCGCCGAAGGCTTGCAGCATTGTCAAAGATGCAAAGCAGGGGCCAAAGCACAAAAAGTCAACAGATGAATATTGGAGGGATGGTATGACGACGCTGTATGTGACAGAACAGGGAGCTTATTTACGGGTACGACATCAGCAGTTTCAGGTATTTCATGAGCGAGAGCTGCGCTGTAGTGTACCGGCCAATAGCATTACCCATGTAGTGTTGTTTGGTGCTTGTAATGTGTCGCATGGGGCCGTACGTCTGGCTCTACAGCGGCGGATTCCGCTGTTGTATCTTTCGAATAAAGGACGTTATTTTGGACGACTGCAAACGACCGGGCAGGCGAAGATTGACTATTTGGTACAGCAGGTAACGAAGTCTCAGAATGAGGACTTTATCCGTCAGCAGGCACAGAGCATTATCTTAGGTAAGCTACACAATTCGCGAATCTTGTTGTTGCGGCTCAACCGACGTCGTAAGACTGAGCTGGCAACTAAAGCCATTGCTGATCTGGCTGACCTCATCAAAAAGATGCCTACGGTTGAGACAGTCGAGTCAATGTTGGGTTATGAGGGGCAGGGAGCGAATCTCTATTTTCAAGCCTTCGCTTCACTACTCAAAGGACCGTTTGAGTTTGAAAAGCGTACCCGTCGCCCACCCACTGACCCGATTAATAGCCTGTTGAGCCTGGGCTATACGCTACTCTCTCAAAATGTCCATGCCATGACCGAGGCAGCCGGTCTACACACCCATTTTGGCAATCTGCATACGGTTAAGCCCAATCGGCCATCACTGGTGTGTGATCTAGTAGAAGAGTTTCGTGCGATGGTGGTTGATTCGCTGGTTGCATATCTGATTAATTCCAATATTTTTACTCCTGAAGACTTTACGCCACCAGATGGACGAGGTGGTGTCTATCTGCATCCAGACGGATTAAAACGGTTTTTGAAGCATTGGGAAGAGAAACTACAAGCGCAGACCGTTCATCCTCACACAGGCTACAAGGTCAGTCACCGTCGTTGTTTTGAGCTGCAGGTTTGGGAGTATACAACCTGTATCACAGGAGAACGAGAGAGTTATAGGCCTATGGTTTGGAAGAAGTGAGGAAAACGAATGTTTTATCTCGTTTGCTACGACGTCGTACTAGACCGTCGTCGGAATAAAGTGGCTCACCTCTTGGAAGGTTACGGTCTTCGGGTACAAAAGTCGGTGTTTGAATGTGTGCTAACGCCAGATCAGCGAGAAATGCTGAACAAGAAACTGGCTAAGTATATCGATGATACAGAAGATCAGGTGCGTTTTTATCCGATGTCGCCGCGCTATCGCAAGAAGGTTGCGGTGATGGGCTTCCAGCCAGATCGAGAGGTAGATGATGTGGCGTTTATTGTCTAAAAAATATTTAGGAGATAACAATCATGGGACAGGAATTGATTGCGGCGTACCAAGAACTGACGGTCTATCAGCTAGCATTTGAGGCATCTATGAAGCTGTATTGGCTGTTGCCACAGGCATCGGTGGAGGAAGAAGATTCGCTGTGCCACAAGTTGGTGGAGGCATCTCAGTTAGTGTGTGCCAACCTGGCAGAAGCCTGGGGCAAGCGGCGTTATCACGAAGCCTTTATTGCCAAACTGAGTGAGGCTGAAACGAAAGCGGCAGCGGTACAGACCTGGCTGGCATTTGCGATGGAGTGCGGGTATATCAAGGCGGATGAGGGGTTAGCCCATAGTGATTGCTATGGGGGAATTTTGACCTCGATTGGAGAGTTGATTGAGAATGCGGAGGCTTGGTTGATGGAGATTCCTTGTTAGAGAGTAGGGAGTAGGGAGTAGGGGGGATGTATAGGACTGGCCTTGTGCATCCTCTGTTCCTAGGAGTAAGGAAAACAATATTTGCTATAGGAGAGAGCCATGGGACAGGATTTCATTAGAACCTATCAGGAGTTACAGGTTTATCGGTTGGCGTTTAGGGAAGCGATGCGGCTATACCGGCTATCGCAACAGTTTCCGCCAGATGAGGATGAGATGTTGACTCGGCAGATTGTGACAGCATCTCGTTCAGTGTGTGCCAACCTGGCGGAGGCATGGGGTAAGCGGCGTTATCGTAAGGCGTTTATGGCCAAACTTAATGACGCTGAGGCGGAAGCTGCTGAAGTACAGACTTGGATTGCGTTTGCGGTGGAATGTGACTATCTTGATGCTGAAGCTGGGCAAGACTTGGTGGGACAATATAGAACTATTTTTGAAGCACTAGGCCGATTGGTAGAGAATTCGGCAGCTTGGACGAGAGAAGAATAGAAAAGCTATGAAAGAGGAGGGGGCGTGGCTCGCACGAGGCCAGCCCGATTTTCGAGAGGGTGGATTGAAAATTACATCTGTGGGGTAGGTAATAATGATTTACCGAATGGTGTATTGGTTAAAGAAATGGCTAAGTCGATTGGAACAATGGTTAAAGATAATGATCAGGAGTTTGTCTGGTCAGGAGTATCGGGAAAATCGTCATCTGCTGATGCGGCTGGCGACTTTGCGAGCCGATTATAATCAGCTCAAGCAGGATACAGATGAGCTGCTGAAATATGCAGACAATGAGATTAGTCAGCTAAAACATGAAAATGCAGGGCTGACTCAGACTCTCGATGAATTACAGCTGCGGGTGTGGGAGTTAGAGCAGCAGGTTAACGATCTACTAGACTATATCGCGCAGCTGGATAAATCAGACCTTGAAACAGATGGCGATCAGCTGCCCGATAATGTGCAAAAGCCAGATCTATCAACTTGGAGTTTAGGCATCATTGGGGGACATGCCACTACTCGGCGGGGCGTTATTGAGGTGTTGTCAAATCAGTATGGTCTAGGGACATGGGTTGAAATTCCACCTCTTAGTGAAAATAGCATCAAGCGTAATGTGTTAAGGGGTAAAATTAGACGCTGCGCTCTAATTTTCATCATTACTGGCTATATGAGTCATTCGTTGACCCATGCGGTATATAGCCTGAAGGCATCAGGTGCTCTGGCAGGTGAGGTGGTACTCTTAAATTGCCGAGGTACAAGCGGTGTGGTGCGAGAGGTATTGGATCATGTCATCAAAAAGTCTGAAGAAATGCTTTAAGCGCTGGACATGGTCTAAAAAGCAGGCTAAGTTTGGGGATAGCTCCTCATTTCGTGGGGGTCTGCCGGACCTTGAAAACTGCATTATTTCGTCAACCCTAGAGAATCAACTGGTATACAAAGGTTTCAGCCTTTTTCAAGGGTGCCTTATTGCAGCTGATTCTCAATTGTGGACCCCTTGCTTAGACCCCCGCGAAAATGGGGGTCTCAAGACCTTACTACGTATAGGTTTCAAAAGGTAGGGGTTCAAATCCCATTACCCCGAAAGGGGACGGAAACATTAACAGTAGCTACCGTTTCAGGATCAGCAGAGTTCAAATCCCATTACCCCGAAAGGGGACGGAAACACTAGAAAGGGTGTTAGATTCTTTGATCCTAATAGTTCAAATCCCATTACCCCGAAAGGGGACGGAAACACGATTGTCTTAGGGGCTAGATTTAGAGTTTGAGCGGGTTCAAATCCCATTACCCCGAAAGGGGACGGAAACAATCAAGCAAGAATCGTTTTTGCCCAAAATATAAGTGTTCAAATCCCATTACCCCGAAAGGGGACGGAAACGCTCATCAAGATACGTGATCTCGTATGACTCATGGTTCAAATCCCATTACCCCGAAAGGGGACGGAAACTCAGTCTCGCTTGCAGTCGGACGTGGAACAGGACGTTGTTCAAATCCCATTACCCCGAAAGGGGACGGAAACGTTCTGAAAAGCCGTCATGTTTGCCAACTGTGCAACGTTCAAATCCCATTACCCCGAAAGGGGACGGAAACCGATGCTTCGTCTTTCGCCCGGTTGCATTCCGGTGAGTTCAAATCCCATTACCCCGAAAGGGGACGGAAACCCGTACACTTCTCGTCAACTTGTTCTTGAGTCAAGTTCAAATCCCATTACCCCGAAAGGGGACGGAAACAGTTATCCAGCTGAATCTCTGGTGCAGTAATACTCGTTCAAATCCCATTACCCCGAAAGGGGACGGAAACTATCGTCATAGGCAACGTTATCAACGAACACATCAAGTTCAAATCCCATTACCCCGAAAGGGGGGCGGAAACGAACTGGAACCCAGCTACCATCTTTCGCTCGGGCAATTGTTCAAATCCCATTACCCCGAAAGGGGACGGAAACCGTAAGTAGGATTAACAAACTTACGCATTTGCTCATAGCGTTCAAATTCCATTACCCCGCGAACATACAAGGAAGTGGAAACTTCTAATAAGACGGAAAAGCCAAGATAGAAGATGGAGAAAGAGCCCCTATCCAAAACCATGCTTGCCAAATGATATTTGTACGTTTACCCTCCGTTCTCCGTCCTCTCTTTTCCACTCAGCTCACTCGCCAGCTCAGCCGCCTTACGACGATACTCAGCTGCCAATGCCTCTTCGCCCGTCTCTTGGTACAGAAACGCAAAATACCGATATATGGTCGCCTCGACTGGTCGAGCCTCTATCGCTTGAATAAGGATTAGAGCCTGATGAAGCACTTCCGTAGCCTTCGAAAACCGCTTTAGCTTAGTCAAGGTCCCCCCCAGGTTAGCCAGCGTTACCCCCTAAGCC
>NZ_JADEXP010000381.1 GCF_015207065.1 Leptolyngbya cf. ectocarpi LEGE 11479
ATCGTGTAGTCCCCGTCATTGAACCACAGTTGATCTACAGCAGCTGAACAAGAGGAGGGTATTCCTATATTTGGAGGGCCAGCATCACTCGTAACAGCCATACAGAAAACTCGATGTCGATCTGGTGCTTCAATTTCTGGCAAAGAAATTGCCTGTTCAGTAATTGCGCCGTATAAATCTGGTTCATTCTGTCCGCTATTTGGAAGTATTTTGACCGACTCAAGACGATGTGAAAGCTTTATTGGCCCTGAAGTTTGTAGTGTTCCTAATAAGTCAGCATACAAGGCTATTCCAGCCATGGCTGTTCCATGTCCTTGCCACTGATTCCCTCTATCATCAACTCCCCAAGATGGTTCAACAGTATGCATATCGTTAGGTTCAAGCCCCATCGAAAGTAGAAGATGCCTTTGGGTTATACCACTATCTAGCAAGCATATTGACACTGCATGCTCGTCTGGTTTCAGTAGTTGTTTGGATAAAGCTTCAGCCCATGTTTCCTGTTCACAAGGTCCCATCTCAAGGAAAAATGATGGTGTATCTTTTGCAATGCGCAACTCTGCTACAGCATCTGAATTTTTGATAACTCGGGCCATTAGAGGAACGGTGGTCATTGCGAGAACAACTTCACGTTCTGGAAAAGTAATTTGATAATCCTTGATTGGAATATTTAACTTCTTCGCCGTACTTGCAAAGAAATTACGTCTTTCATTACGTAACCAAATCTCCCACCACACTTCCTGTTCATTCTGAGGGAATAAAGCAGGATCGTCTGTAAACAGCGATTTTACTTCCCCTAGTTCAACAGATTCGAGCCTCGACACAAGCTTTTCATGACGAGGCTTGCCTTTCTTGGTATCTTCATCTCGGTATTGGGCTACTTTACTTGAAAAATAGTCAGATGCTTTTTCTGGAACAAAGACTGTTGCTAAAAGCATATCCTCTTTGTCAGGAATTTTTCTGACTGCAACAAGCTCAATCTTTTTTTGACGGTTCTGTAAGCTTTCAAATGCATTAGATTTATCGGCATGCATTTGAAATTCCAGATAAAATCCTGGCTCTCCAGTAGCAATTTCAGGGTCACGAGACTTTAGCTGTGCCTCGGCTTTTTGTAATGCTACACCAATAGATCTTTCTAGCTCTCTAGCATGCGAAGCCCTATCACGGCCAGGAGGATCCTGATTATTATTTACTATCCTTGGGTCTGTATAATCCTCGCTTTCGCCATTTTCCGGAAGATAAATATGAGGAAACTTACGTGACTGATCAGGCATTCTTAACTATTAATTTTTGCTTTTTCGAAGTCAATATTTTTTCTTTCTGAAATAGCTTTTATTAGGCTTTGCTTTGAGACTTTCTCTGTATCAAATAATACAGCTTGTTTGGCGGCCTCATCTGAGGCTCGAATAATATCAGCTGGACTTAGACCTTGTGATGCTTTCAATATATCTTCCCAGCTTTTCCATTGGATAGTGAACATTCCAAGGCGTTTCTCTACAAGCCGACGAACCATTTCTCTGCTAGGAAGCTGATATTCAAGTACATCATCAAACCTACGGAAAAGAGCTGGATCTAGCAGGTTGGGATGATTGGTAGCCGCGACAATCAAACTTTCACTTTCATCATTTTCTATAAAAAGCAAAAAAGAATTTAGGATGCGGCGAATCTCACCTACATCATTTACATTGCTACGCTGAGTACCTATAGCATCAAACTCATCAAAGAAATAAACTCCCCGAGTATTGGCCATTGAATCAAAAACAAGTTTAAGGCGGCTGGCAGTTTCGCCCATGTACTTACCAATCAAACTGCTATAGATGATTGTAAATATGGGTAACTGTAGCTCTCCAGCTAATGCTGAAGCACTCATTGTTTTTCCAGCTCCTGGAGGCCCTACCAATAAAATTTTACGGCGAGGTGACAAATTATATGCACCTAAACGATTACGTTGTCTTTGCTCTGTCAAAATACGACTTAAGCGGCTCTCAAGTTCGTGGGGGAGAACCATATCTGACAACCTAGTATTTGGATATCCAGCAGACAGGATACTAGCTAGTTCTCCCTTTGGTTGAACTAGAGGTACTGGTCCCTTTTTTTGAATAATGTCTGAACGGCTAGCTTTAGCCTGCTCGACTATTGCTTTAATTTCTTGTGCTAGCTTTCTATGACCTAAACGGGCTTCGTGTGCTGCCATCTGCAAGGCTGCAGAATGAAACTGCTGCTCCTGCCCTTCGGCATAGCTTTTTAATAGCGCTATGATATGGCGAGCAGTAGACATACAGCTTTAGAACCCTCGATAAACCCTGCCTTTGCCTCTAATACTGGTTAATATCGAAGATAGGCAGAATATTAACATCTCAATTATCTGGTATTAGCTTCCTTCTTGTAAGGAAAATTATTTACTTTTCTATAAAAATATATCTAATGCTGTTGGATACACTTTTACAGATTTTTCAGAATTGGGATAAGAATCAATTTGTTCAAGAATGCAGACGATAGATTTCATATCAACCTGCTTCTTTGAAAAAGTTATCTTTCTTTACGTTAACCAAACTTTCGATAGAACTTGGTATATGGCTTCTCGGAAGCTTCGGTTAACGATTCGAGCGAATTGGATATGAGGCTCATCTGGCACGATAGGAATAATATTTGCTGATGTACCACCAGTATTGAATAAATTCATTACCTGATTTGCGGCTTCTAAGCCTGTTACATAAGCTTTCTCTTGAGACCAAGAACCATGGCGGGTAACAATCCAATCGCCACCCATAAAGACATTGTCGAAGCTAGTAGTAGCTGGTAGAAGATACTGATAGCTTCCTGGCGCAAAGTGGCTTACCCCTTGCGGTATACGCACAACTGCATGATCAGCTATTTTGGCTTCAGCAAAGGCGGGAATACAGCCAGCCAGATTCTGCTGTACTAAAGGAAGAATCTGATCGTCGCTCAATGGCAAAAGTTGATTGGCATGATAATAATCAACCTCTATAACGGTACCAGATTCATTTTTATATTCATCATGGAGCTGGTTCAGCTCAAAGAAGGTCCAGCCGGTGGTTTGATGAAAGCCAAAGCAGGCATTGGATGGCAGCGGCACGTCAATTTTTCGGTCGAACCACAACCGGGTGGCCAGCACGTCCACGCCGCCCAGATTTTGTAAATCTCGAAATTCAGAGCGATCGCGCAGTGCCTCGCTGCCAGCAACAATCTTTTTCATACCGGTAATGCCAACTGAGAAGATCACCGCATCGGCCTCAAAGGTTTCGTCTCCATCAAGACCAGTGCATACCACCTCTGTCACTCGGTTATTTTCTACCCGTACATTGCTCACACGACGGTTAGCCAGTACCTTGCCGCCTAAAGATTCAATCCGCTCGACCCAGGGACGAAAGATCATCTCCCCTACGGTACCCCGACACCAGCGCACGTCAAAGTCAGGCTGGTGGGCCAAAATAAAGTAATACAGCATACCAATGGCGGCAGCGGCTGAACATTGCTCGCCTGGCGCAAACAGCCCCACTAGCAGCATGGGCTCAAACGATTCTTTGTACAGACGCTCTGACACGCCGTACTGCTTAAACAGCTCGCGGGCAGTCATGCCGTCGTAGCGTTTCCAGGCATCATCGGAGTTGTCGAAGTCGATCACCGCATAGAGCAGCGGCAGCGCCGTTAGCCGGTCAGCCAGGGGCAGGCGCTTAAACCGAGTGTAGGCGAAGGTACCCAACGGACTAGGCAAGTAGGGCATCGCCTGAAACAGCGGCGACTCCACCTCCAGACCGGCGGGTGAATACTGAGACGACCGGGTGTAGGGCGTAAAGGGCTGAATGCCCAGCTCGTCTACTAGGGAAAAAATATTGTTGTAGGGGTACCAGAAACCGTGGATACCGGCCTCTACGGAACGTCCACCCGGTGTTTTCCACCCAGCGACTAAACCACCGGGCTGGGGTCCGGCTTCAAGCAGGGTGACGTCGTATCCTTGTTTCGTCAGGTGATAGGTGGCTCCCAGTCCGGCCCAGCCAGCCCCGACAATGATTACTTTTTTGGGGGGTGTGGTTAGGCCCATGGGAATGCTCTGATCTACATTATTGATTACTTCTGTACTGTAGATCAGAAATTTATCTAATGCAGAGATGCATCTGGGTCAGTTAAATGCCGTTATTGCGATCGCAGCCTATGACCACAACTTTAACCTGACTTTGAATGATGCTATACCTGTTGGCCAGCGTCTATTAGCGTGAGGTCTTGTTCATCATGTTGTTGTTGAACAAGATTTTAAGAATGACTAAAGGCCAGGGGCTTTATCCGTGTCCGCTTAAATATTTTTAATCCAAATCGCCCCCTCGTTCGTATTAATAGTCACATAGGTAACTATTGATTGATATGAGGAGGTTCACGTTGAACATCACGGGCTGATTTATGGAGCGCTTGCTTGGTGGTGGTTTGTCTAATCTAAATAGAAAACATTCGACAAGTGCTAAAAATTAAAGTCATCCAAGTTTAACTATTATTCGTATCCATAATTGATAGCCAGTTATGTTCTTATCCAGCTTTATGCATACGTGAGATTTTCACGTATGGGATTTTCATTGAAAAGCAATTGTTTATCTATATTTTGTGCTCTACCTCAAAAAGAATATTCACAACAACACACTTACATGCCCTCTCTATTAGGGGATTTTGAGTGTGTCAATATCTTTTTGAAATTTTGCTTTTAGTCTACCGAAGAAGAAAGATCTACCGATAAAATCCTTCTCACTCTAGATTCTAAAAACATTTTTTTCATGGTTTCTGGAATCCAAACAACATAGATGGAAGTAATCTTCTGCGTGGCTCTTTGATGACCTAAATACCTCTAAAGTTGCACCAATTCATTTGAACCAAACCTAATTTCAAGCCTGAGGGTTTTCTTCAGAGAAGACGCTGGTTTTGATGTGGTCAAGGTTCAAGTACTTATAGCTCACAACAATTCACAACAGGAAAACCTCCATGACCGTTCAACCTAAGTACCACTGGCAGTTTAATGAAAGACAGGGAACAACAACCGTAGATGCCGTAAGCGGTGATCAATCTCGCCTTTCTAAGGCCACATTAAAAGGCCATGGCCGCATTGGCAATGCCATTCATTTAGTTGGCGGCAATGCCCATGTCAATTTGGGTAAAGAGGTGGGTCAATTTGGTACCAGCGACTTTACTGTAGCGTTTGGCATGAGGAGTCTCGGTCTTCCAAGCATCCCCAAAGGTGCGCTCAAAGGCAGGCGCAAAGGCGGGAAGGTCATAGTCAACTTCAAAAAGCTTTTATCTGAACTTGACATTATCGGTGATCAGGTAATGCAGGGACACGGTAATTTCTTCTCCGTGCGACTTATGCAAGGCAGAATCTTTTTCCATGTCGATGAAAATAGTAAGGCCAAACACTATGTGAAAGTGGCCACTAAGCCTCTATCAATGGGGACATGGTTTCATGTAGCTGTTGTTAGGCAAGGACGCACCATCAAGATTTACATTGATGGGGTACTTGAAGCGGAAGCGACATCAAAAACCGGTGTGGCCAACATTAACAACAACGCTGATGTCAGGCTGGGGCGTTCCAGACGGTTGACTCCAAAGGCCCAATACGAAGACCTGCGCATCTACCACACAGCCCTCAGCGATGCCGAGATCAAAGCCCTGGTTCCACCTGTGAATCGACCCTTGCGCGAAGGCGAAATTGAGCTGGTGGGTGCCGATAAGGCCGCCGTCATTCTCAACCAAAATATTGATAATCTCGGCCAATTTTCCAGCAGCTTTAAGCAGCTGCGGGTAGGTAACAATACCGGCGTCACCCTCTATGATCAACCTAATTTTGGGGGTATCGCTCAAAAGTGCTATGCCGACCTGCCCGATATGCGTCACTCCCGGATTAAGAACTTTCCAAAGTCCATCCGTATATGGTCCACCGTTGGCGACCCCTTTACCGGCAAGTGGATGATCAAAGCCCCGAATGGTCAATTTTTGAGCCTGGGTAAGTCTAGTCTCACCACAGCGCCACAGCAGGGATTAAACGAGCTTTTCAAATTTCACTACAATCTACAGCAGTCTGGGCTACAGCTGATTCCCGGTGCCGATCAGGTAAACGATCCTTT
>NZ_JADEXP010000382.1 GCF_015207065.1 Leptolyngbya cf. ectocarpi LEGE 11479
CAGCAGCGCTGGTGACAGAAGGCCGATTAGGCTCTGGGAACGTTGGCAGTTCTGGCTGCCGGTCAGCATCAGTGGTGCCCGGCGGCTTAAGTTGCGGTGGCAGCGTCAATCCTTCGGAGGGGATAATCTCTTTGGGAATAAGCGGGGTGTCCTGAGTCAGCAGCGCCTCTGTTTTTTCACCCGGAGGGACCAAGGCTTCAGTGGTGCCAGGAAAAATGGAGATCTCTTCTTCAAAGTCTAAGTCTGACTGATTTGCGATCGCATCTAGCATTTGGGCTAGACCAATGGTGACTGTAAAGGAGGCAGACGCTAACGCCACCTGCTCTGGGTCAATCAGCGAAATCGCCCCCAGTATGACCTGAGTAGACAGCTCATCGGGCAATGTAACCGTGACCAAAAACGGTGATGGCAATGACTGCTTAGGCAAATCAAAAGTCATTTCCTGCAGGGTGCTAGCCGTTTGGGGATCGCGTAGCTGGACCCAAAGCTGACCAGCCACTGCCCCCCCCGAGCTTCGTAAGAGCTGACCTGCTAGGGTCAACGTTTGCCCCAACTGGGTGACATAGGCTTGCTGCTTCAGCTGTAGTTGCACATCGGCCTGAGCAGTTGCATTGATGATCGGAGCAGTAGTGGAAACGTCCGTTTTTGAACTGTCCGTTTTCAGACTATTCTTTGCCCCAGCAGTATCAACATCTAGCAGCTGAGCTAGCTCATTCTCAGAGGCTACCCCTGACCAGTCAGGTTCCCAATCATCCTCATCCCGAGGCATCACCTGCAGCTGGACAGAATAATGCCAGCTCTCACCCAAAAAATCATCAATGACATCAGGACTGTTACAGTCAATTTCCCAATGACCAGGACTTAGCTGCATAAACGGAAAAATAGCCAAAAGTCCCGAGTCATTTGTCACGGCCCTACGTTTACGGACACGACGGCGGGGGGGCATTTCATCGAGCAGCAACTGGCTGACCCGCACTTCAACAGAGGTGTCGTCGTAGCTAGTATGGGCAGCCATACGATAGCGGCCTTCTAAGATCTCCCCCTGCCGTGTTTCCAACGGCAGCCAGGTTTGATCCCCCTCTTGCTGAATTAAAAACTCCCAATACCGCATACTCAAACACCTGTCAGAGACCTGCCCCTATCACCTGCAACCATTGCAACCTATAAATTAGCTACAGCCAATTAGCTACAGCATAGGGGCAATCCTAGCAAACATAGCTACGATTCTCACGTTTTTCACTAAGAGTCGCTGCTTTCCCTAAACTAGCTATACCAATGCTTAAGAAATATAGCGATATGCTCTCTAACGATATTTAAGTTAGGCACCTGGTAGCGTTAATGCAGCCTCGTAAACATCCCAGGAGAAACTATAGGAGCGGCTGCGGACGACTAATAGCATAGCCTTGTGCATAGTCTATCCCCAAGGACCGCACCTTTTCTAAGACAGCTGCATTCTCAACATATTCAGCAATTGTCTTTAACCCCATAATGTGGCCAATATTATTAATTGATTGCAACATGGCGCAGAGCACTTCATCTGTCGGCGCTTCTTTGACAAAATTACCGTCAATCTTGAGATAATCCACGGGTAGATGCTTTAAATAACTAAACGAAGACATGCCACTGCCAAAGTCATCCAGTGCAAAATGACAGCCAATTTTTTTGAGTTTCAAAATTAGATCCGCCGTTTTTTGTAAATTAGCAATAGCTAGAGTTTCAGTAATTTCAAAACAGAGTATCTGAGGATTAACCGGATACTGTTTGAGCTGCTCCTCTAAAAAGCTGATAAAGCTCTCATCATTGAGACTAGACCCCGATAGATTTACACTGTAGATAGTATTTGGTGCCGGGGTATGGGAAACCAAATAGGTAAAAAACCGATCCACCACCCACCGATCAATACGGGGCATGAGGCTATAACGTTCAGCCGTCGGTAAAAAGGCCATCGGCGGTGAAATCGTCCCCGTACGCCGATTGGGCAAACGGAGTAAGATTTCACATAACCGGGTATCTGTAGAGTCAGGAACCGCCGCTTCAATTGTCTGGTAGTAAAGTTGAAACTGATCCTCATCTAACGCTTCTGTCACCCGTGAGAACCATTGCACATCTTCCGTTTGGCGATGGATACCATCATCGTCTGGATGATAGATCTGAACCCGATTACGACCCTTATTTTTAGCCGTGTAGCAGGCCGCATCGGCCAGCTGCATCGCTTGCTCACTGCCGACGTTGTTAGAGGTAATCGGGACAATACCGACACTAACGCCAATGCTAAATACCTTGCCATCATAGAGAAAGCGAAAGGCTTGGATGCTACGACAAAATGACTCAGCAATTTGACTCGCACGGGTCACTTTGCAGTTGTACAACAGTAAGCCAAACTCATCACCGCCCAATCGGGCCAGAACATCTGTCTGACGAATTTGATCCCGCCACAGATCCGCCACCTGGCGCAAGAGGTGATCCCCAGCCGCATGACCACAGGTATCGTTAACAGCCTTAAAATGATCCAAGTCCATATAGCACAGCATATGCTGTGACTCTTGGGTGGAGAGTTCATCAATGGCATCATCGAGAGAATTAATAAACTTTTTACGGTTATAGAGTTCCGTAAGTGGGTCGTGGGATGCCTGCCAGGCCAGCTGTTTGGCTCGCCCTCGTTCTTCTGTCACATCATGAAAAATGAGAACAGTCCCCAAAACTTCACCCACAGCTGAACGAATGGGAGCTGCCGAGTCTCCAATTGCAAATTCTTGGCCTGTTTTAGAAATTAAAGTGGGATGATTACTAAGACTAATAGCCTGTTTCTCTTTGATAGCCTGTAAAGCTGGATTTTCTAATGGTCGGCGAGTGTTACTGTCGATAATCTGGCAAACTTCCGAAATCGAACGTTGTTTTGCTTCTTTAGCCAGCCAGCCAGTAAGTTTCTCGGCTACCGGATTAAAGTCTTTGATATAGCCATACTCATCCGTTGTAATGACAGCATCACCAATAGAATGGAGGGTAATTTGCGCTAGTTCTTTTTCTTGGTGGAGGGATTGCTCAAGTTTTTTGCGGTCGGTAACATCGGTCTGGGAACCAGCAATTCGATAAGGATGACCTTTTTCGTCCCACAGAGCCATGCCACGGGTTAACATCCACCGATAGCTACCATCACTATGCAAAATTCGATACTCACATTGAAAATTTGACCAGTGAAAATCTAGATGTGCTTGCAGCTGCTGTTCAAAATCCGAGCGATCGTCCGCATGAATGCGAGTTAGCCATTCTTCTGGAGCATTGCTGATATTGCTGTCGTCTAGTCCCAGCATCGTTTGCCAGCGGCGGGAATAACAAATAGTATTCGTCCTGAGATCCCAATCCCAAATACCATCATTTGCCCCTTGTACGGCTAGGGCATAGCGCTCTTCACTAATCTCCAACTTTTTGGTCAGCTCTGTGCGCTCAATGGCATATTGAATAGTCTTGGCCAGTAAATTACCCACATCCACGTACCCCAAGCGCTGTAGACGTTCCGGTGAGAAGGTATCCGACTTCACCAGATAGTCTTGAGCACCCTCTTGGAGAGCAGCAATGGCAACGTTTTGATCTTGAATACCTGTCAGCACAACAACCGGCACTTTAGGCACTAGTGCTTTAATTTGTTTAACCAGTTCTACACCTTGACCATCAGGTAAACAGAGGTCCAACAGAACCACATCGAAGTTGTTATGATTAGTCTCCAAAGCCATAATGGCTTCATTAAAACGTTCAGCGTGGTGTAGCGTTGTTTCTAGAAGTTCAGATGAGGTTAACAGCTCTTGAAAAAGTTGAGCATCCGATAGATTGTCTTCGATCAATAATGCATCTATACCTGTCGTCATATTAAATGTATATGTCAGTGTATTTAAGGGCGGAGCAATGGTCGAAAGCAAAGCAGACTCATAAGTACAGTCACCCATAGCGGTTTGACTAAACCTGAGATAGTCTCTTAATCTCCAGATAGACAATGGTTACACAGATATAGAAACATAGTTGGCAAATAAATTTGTAATGGATGGGTCAATAACAGTCTTTGGGGTAGCATCACACAAGCTATACTCTGGGGAACTAGCCTCAACAGACAAGAGCTTGCAATCTGCCTAAATTCAATAAACGAGGTTGAATGGTGTAGAAATATAATAAGAAAACTCGATATAGCTTGTATATCGCGAAAATACTTATTCTTGAGATAGAAAACATTTGCCCTGCCCTACCAGCTGTTACCGAGTTTGTCAGAGCAGGTGTCAACTGTGCCCGACTTAAGCTGTACTCCTGACGGTTCTTATCTATTCACCGGTTGGCAACTGTACTGTCTTGAGCCAAAAGTCGTTGATTTTTTGGGCAATCAGCCGATACTCACTAAAATCCGCTGGCTTAGTGATGTATGCATTTGCATGCAGTTGGTAGCTCTTGTAAATATCCTGCGGTGTAGCGGAGCTAGATAAAACAATGGTAGGAATGGTCTGCCATACTGCATTGCATTTGATTGCTTCAAGCATGTCATGACCGGTTTTACCCGGCAAGTTTAAGTCAAGCAAAATCAGTTGAGGATGGGCGTGGGCACTATCATCAATTTGCTGTAGTAGGTCCAAGGCTTCATCTGCCGTCTGGACAACCTGAATTGACCATAGACAGCCAATATCATCAAAGGCCGCTGACAGGATGGCCGCATCGGTGGGTGAATCTTCGATTAGAAGAATAGTGACGTCCATGACGTGGGCAGATGTATTAACGCTTTGGAGGGCGGCTTTATCCTAACGAGGGGGCTTACAATTGAAGTAGCTCCATAAGCAAACCTTAAGCTTCGTTTGAATAGGCCTCCACGGCAAGGGTGAAATAAAAAATTGAGCCGTTGCCAAGGGATGACTCTAACCAAATCTCCCCCTGGTAATGCTCCACAATTTTTTTACAGATGGCTAGACCAATACCGTACCCTTTTTGTTCTTGTTGGTTGTGTAGCCGTTGAAAGAGTTTAAAGATCCGTTGTTGTTGATCCTGGGGAATACCCATACCATTATCTTCGATACTAAACAGCCACTTATCGGGTTGCGGCTTAGCCATAATATTAATCTGAGGCGGCTCTGACCCTCGGAACTTAATAGCATTGCCAATCAAGTTTTGGAGCAATTGTACAATGTGATTTTTATCTACATAGAGTGTAGGCAACGTACTGTGATGGATTGTCGCTTGAGTTTCAAGACAGATAAGATTTAGATTTTCTAGGGCAATGTCAAGGGCGTGATCGAGAGCAGTGGGACTACTGTTAGAGAGTTTTTTATTATTGATACGAGAAAGTTCGAGAATACCATCAATCATGGCTTTCATCCGGATGCCACCATCTACGATATGACTGATATAACGTTTGGCAGCAACATCCAGCTGTCTGTCATATCGCTGTTCTAATAGCTGAGAAAAGGCTGTCATTGCCCGTAGCGGCTCCTGCAAATCGTGGGATACAACATAGGCAAATTCTTCTAGATTGGCGTTGGAACGAGCTAAAGCTTGAGCCTGCTGGGCTAGTTCTTGTTCATTTCTTCTCTGCACTAGGACTTCTACCTGCAAGCGGTTATTCTCCTCTACGATTTCTATCATTCGCGAGTAGTATGTCGCATCCAGAGACATAGACTCTTCTCGCTCGATCAACACTGATAAAAACTCTTGCGTGCCCATGGCAGTATGCAGGGTAACAAGAATAGTAACAGGACATAATAGATTAGCAGATAAATCAATCTGATAACTGCTACAGCTCGCTTCGCCGGTCGTTTGTGCTTTACTGAGCAAATCGATAACAGGGTATCGTAAGCTATTTGATAGTAGTGTAATAACGTCTTTAGAAGTGTTGTTATCTTCCGTTTGCATGGGAAGTAAACCGAGGGCGTCAACACACACAGCCATGAGATGGTGCTGTTGATCAACCAGTAGGTATGTAGCCTGACGTTTTTTGAATAACGCCTGAAACGCTATCCTGAGCGCTAAAGGGTCACATTGCGAATCATCTGGCAATGGCTGACATTGATTGGGAGGCATTTGAGCGCTGCTGATCGTGGGGTTGGTCTGGAGCGCCATGAAGCGAAGCCAGAC
>NZ_JADEXP010000383.1 GCF_015207065.1 Leptolyngbya cf. ectocarpi LEGE 11479
GGGCGCCGGCTCAGCAAATTACTTTACAACTAAACTATTCATGACTAAGGTAATACCGCATCAAACGCGGAGCCGTTGTCATGAAGATTGTCTGTATTGGTGGTGGGCCGGCCGGCCTGTACTTTGCCCTGCGCCCCAAATCACCCAAATTCGTTACCCCCGATGGCACCGTCACCATCCAGCTATTGTGTAATGAGCCCGACATCACGCCGATCGAGGCGGATGCCCCTGACCACACCTATCAAAACGGCATCCAGTTCTACGGCAAGTTTGACGATGGCCAGCCAGCCAACGGTCGTGGCAGTATGATCTACCCCAATGGCAACCGCTACGACGGTGAATACCGTGATGGCCAACGCAACGGCTGTGGTACGTTTGTATTTGGTAATGGTCGTCGCTACGTCGGTCAGTTTCACAATGATTTATTTAGCGGTCGGGGGGTGTGGACCCTAGAAAATGGCGATCGCTATATCGGCGACTTTGAGTTCAACAAATGCAACGGCGAAGGTGCCTTCATATTTGCTGACGGCACTTCAAAATCAGGTATATGGCAACAAGGACGCTTAGTGGATAGCGATTTAACCTGCGATAGCGCGGGCGCTGATATGACCAACTGACATGTCAGCGGTTAAATATTGTGACCTTGATAACTTTGATACTGATCTTCAGGAGCTGCAGCCATGACTACTCTTTCCACCCACTTCTCAAACGTTCGACTCTTATTAGCCACCCTTTCAGCAGTGGGATTAACCTTCGGCGCTGTCCCCTTCGTCTATGCCCAAGACATACCCACCCCCACTCCTCCCGCAGATGGCGGTGATTTTGACGGCGCTCCAGACCCTACCCCCGGCCCTGAAGCCACGCCAGACCCGGCCTCTTCTCCAGAGCCCGACCCTGAAGCAAGCCCAGAGCCCGAAGAGCCCGACGCTGATGCTGCAGGGGAGGCCAACACTGATGTCAGTGCACCGGCCCAACCTGGCAATGATGCCGTCCTGCCTGTAGGTGACGAACCAGCTACACCTACAGGGCCAGCAGCAAGTGATCCAGAATCACCAGAAGACGCATCGGCTTCAGACGTTTCTGCCCCTACTAATGATGCTCCTGCGACCAATGAAGCGCCTGCCAACAATAGTCCTAGAGGTCTTTGGTAAACGTCTCCAAGTCCCGCTCCACCGGTTTAGTAGGCCCCCATCAGGGCAGAACCGTGACCAAGGTACCAGGTGTAACTAAGTCATAGAGTTCGCGGATGTGTTCGTTATAAAGGCGAACACATCCATGGGATGATGCCTGACCAATGGATCCACGGTTGGGGGTGCCATGAAACCCAATTTCATTCTGACCATCGGTCCAAAACGAAATCCATCGCTCCCCCAGGGGATTTTCTGGGCCAGGCGGCAGTACCTCGCCCGTAAATGGATTGGTCCAGCCCGGATTTTCTAGCATGTAGGAAACCTCAAAGGTGCCCGTTGGGGTTTCCCAGCCAGTCTTGCCCACAGCGACAGGAAACATCGTTTCTAGGGTATCTCCTCGGTAGACATGTAGCTGGCGTTGGCTTAGCTGCAGCACCAATGTGACTGGCAATGCGACCGGCTGTTCTATTGATACCGGCGGCGGCCACTTGATAATTTCCGATGCGGGTGGTTTGACGGCACCAGCTGTCGGCACCGTGAATACTGGAGGGTTGGCGTCGACCGCTATTTGAGCAGCACTCGGTAGTACCAGTAGCCCCCAAAGCGGCACTGTCAAGCCAACGATCACACTGCGGACAGCCTTAGTCACCGATTATCTCCACATCTTTTTCGATGGTGACAAACTTTAGTCAACAAATGCAAGCGAGTGGACAGATATTTTTTGATGTTTGTACCAGAAATTGTTCTCAGCTTTTGGCAGAGTTTACGTAGGATAAAACTTTCTTAGTAACATCAAAAAATCCAAAAACTCGTATATTTACTTTATATTTTCTTTATTATCCTGGGCTTTATAAACCCAGAGGATGCAAATTACCCAATACTGACTGGCTTGCGATCGCAATTGAGGCCAGATATAAATCAGACCTGTTACTAAATTGGATCAGCTAAAAATCTGAGGAGAGGAAACTACAGGTTTTCACTTGAACGTGGTTTAAAAAACATTGTCTGAAAGATTGAGCTAATGATCCTTAATCGTCTGCTAGCAACACTGCTCTCATCTCATTATATTCCCCACGGTCACTGCTATCTCTGGCAAACACCGCTGGTTGGCATCCATGCTATCAGCGATTTTGTGATTGCGATATCGTACTTTTCCATCCCAATCACGTTAGCCTACTTTGTCTGTAAGCGTAAACCAACGTTCTCGCGCCACGTCTTTCTCTTATTCGGATTATTTATTAGCTTGTGTGGGACAGGCCATATCTTTGACGTTATCACGCTTTGGTACCCAGTCTATTGGCTCTCAGGGATGGTTAGAGCCTGCACAGCAATCGTGTCAGCCTATACAGCCATAGAACTCATTGCGCTGTTACCGCAGTTCTTATCCTTTAAAAGTCCAGATGAACTGCAAAACATCAATCAGCAATTAACAGAGACCATTGCCAAGCAAGTCTCTGCTCAAGAGGCCTTAGGAAGAAGTCAGCAGGTCTTGCAGGGAGCTTTTGAGGATGCCCCCATTGGCATGGCGCTGGTCTCATTAGAGGGAAAGTTTTTGCAGGTGAATAAAGAACTTATCCGCATTGTTGGTTACACCGAGGCAGAGCTGCTATCAACCGATTTTCAAACAATTACACATCCAGATGACCTGCAGATCGATTTGGACCACGTGCATGCCCTGATATCAGGCAACCGCCGAACATATCAGCTCGAGAAGCGATATTTACACAAGCGGGGCAATGTTGTGGACATCCGACTGAGTGTTGCTTTGCTGACAGGCTCTGAGAATCATCCCCCCTACTTTATCGCTCATATCGAAGATATCACCCCACAAAAGCAGGTAAATCTATCGCTTGAGCTAGCAACCAAGGCAGCTGCACGGAGCCAAGCTAAAAGCGACTTTCTTTCAATGATGAGTCATGAAATTCGGACTCCCATGAACGCCATGATTGGGATGACCGAGCTGCTTGGAGAGAGCAGCTTAGATAGCCAGCAGCAGGACTATGTTGAAGTTATTCGGACCAGCGGCAATACACTTTTAACCGTGATCAATGACATCCTTGACTTTTCTAAAATTGATTCTCACAAGCTGAAGCTAGAGATGTGCCGTCTTGACCTCTATAACTGTATTGAAGGGGTACTGTCGCTATTTTCCAATCAGGCAGAGCAAAAGGGACTTTCTTTAACAGTATTGGTTGATTCTATAGATATGCCCCATGTGTTCAGGGGCGATCCGATTCGGCTGCGGCAAATCCTAGCTAATTTAGTCAGTAACAGTATTAAGTTTACTAAAACCGGGGAAGTGAGTATCCGGGCTAAAATTCATCCTGCAACTATAGAGAAATTTGCTGAAAAAGAGCCTACTGAAAAGCTTTCTAAGCAGTACTACGATATTCAATTCTCCATAAAAGACACCGGCATTGGCATTGCCCAACATAAGATTCAAAAACTGTTTAAGCCCTTTAGCCAGGTAGACACTTCAACCACTCGCAAATTTGGTGGCACAGGCCTAGGTCTGGTCATTAGCAAACAGCTCATTGAGATGATGAATGGTGAAATCTGGGTAGAAAGTGAGCTTGGGCAGGGAGCGACATTTCATTTTTTCATTAGACTTGAGGCGGATCAACAGTCCGGTCTGATTAGCTTCAACAGCCAGCATGAAACAGATCTGAGTCAGAAGCGTTTATTGATTGTAGACAGCAATCAAACCAGTCGGGAGCATCTCTCATTACAGGCGAACTCTTGGCGTCTTAATGTGTGTGCGGTGGCATCGGCAGAGACGGCATTGATAAAACTGATGCAGGCTGACACGTTCGATGTGATTTCCCTCAGTGAGCCGCTACCCGATATGGATAGTTATCAGTTTGTTCGCCAGCTCCAGCATCTTCCCAACTATCAGGCTGTACCGGTCATTTTATTTAAGCCTCAGCGCCAAGAGTTATCAACACATTCCGAGTCGTTCACCAGTCACATTAAGGTCTTGCGCAAACCGGTCCGACGGTCTCAGTTTTATAATGCGCTGGTTCAGCAGCTTTTAGGCAAGCATCTGACTACCCGGCACAAAAATGTTAAAAAACTATCAGTTCAGCCCACACTTAGCGCAGAAAATCCTTTACGCATTCTGTTGGTGGAAGATATTCTGCTCAATCAAAAAGTAGCGCTGCAGATTTTGAAAACACTGGGCTACTGGGCCGATGTTGTTGAAAATGGGAAAGCTGCGATCGCAGCCATCCAGCAGCATACCTATGACCTGGTTTTGATGGACATACAAATGCCAGAAATGGACGGATTAGAGGCAACCAAATATATCCGCTCAGATCCTGATGTCATACAGCCTCGCATTGTCGCTATGACCGCGCATGCGCTGCAGGAGGATCGAGAGACGTGTCTCGCAGCGGGTATGGATGATTATCTTAGCAAGCCAATTCGTAAGCGTGACATAGCTATGGCATTACAGCAATGTTCTGCCTTAGAAGCGAACTTTAAGCCCTCTGACCAGAGATCGTTCGGTTCACAATCTTCACAAATCACTGCCAACATGCCAGCGGAGGTAACCGATATGCTGCTAAAGCTAGCTGATTTATCGACACTCGATACTCAGAGTTTTGAAAGTGTCAGCACTGATGCTTCATTTTTGGCTGAGGTCTGCGATGTGTTTTTAACCGATGCCCCCAGTCGCATCAGTGCGATCCAAGCAGCCCTTGAGAAAGAAGATGCATTAGCATTAAGCCAAACCGCTCACGCCTTAAAATCTCTGAGTAGCTGCGTTGGTGCAAATCGGCTCTTTCAACTCTGTAAGGCGGTGGAGACCATTGGGAAAATGGACTGTGTTCAGCCTGCCCTAACCCTTGTAGATCAGGTTAATACTGAATATTGTCAGGTCCGCAGCGCCTTAAAACATTATCAAAAGACTCTATAAAACTCTACTAACTATAAACGTGACCCAAGCACTTGCCAACAGTGACCCTCTTTCGCATCATATTCAGTCGCAGCCTGCATCAGCGACAACAGTACTCATCGTAGATGCTGACTCAGCCATGCGATTACTCTTACGTGTGGCCATGCAAAGAGAGGGGTTGGAGATCATTGAAGCGAGCAGCGGTCAAGAGTGTTTAGAGATTTTTCAACAGCAGCGCCCTGATCTGATCTTGATGGATGCTGTGATGCCTGAAGTAGACGGCTTTACCTGCTGCACCACACTGCGAAAAATGGCGGCAGGAGGTGATATTCCCATATTAATGATCACTAGTCTTGACGATCCAGACTCTGTGAATCGTGCGTTTGAAGTGGGTGCCACTGATTATCTGACTAAACCCATTCACTGGGCATTACTGCGCCATAGAGTCCAACGTTTGCAAGATATGCTGAAGCGTCAACAGGCAGAATATCAAATCAAAGTCTCACTGCGGGAGAAAGAAGCCTTACTCAAAGAGATTCATCATCGAGTTAAAAATAATTTGCAAATCATCTCTAGTTTGCTTGAGCTTCAGTCCTACTCAATTAAAGATCGTAAAATTCTGGACCTCTTTCGAGAAAGTCAAAACCGGGTGCGGTTGATGGCGCTGGTGCATGAGAAATTATATCAGTCTAATAATTTAGGAAAAGTCAGCTTTTTGGAATATGTTAAAACCCTTTCCAGCTATCTGCTGCACTCTTATCAAGTTAACTCTAATGATATAGAAGTCATTATCAATATTGATGATATTTCACTCGATATTGATACGGCTGTTCCATGTGGGTTGATCATTAATGAACTGATGTCTAATGCCTTGAAATATGCATTTTCACAAACTAAAAAAGGCATTATTAATATTGAAACTAACAGAGCCACCAAGAATCAATTTTCACTCATCTTTCAAGATAATGGAGTGGGCATATCGCAGGATTTAGACATTTATCAAACCGAGACACTTGGGTTGCAGCTGGTGGCCAGCTTAGCTGATCAACTAGAGGGAGATCTAGAAGTCTTCACA
>NZ_JADEXP010000384.1 GCF_015207065.1 Leptolyngbya cf. ectocarpi LEGE 11479
CAGAAAAAGCAATTATTGATATTCGAAAACTGCGTGATTACTGTCTCAATCCAAATCATGGTAAGGGAATGCATAAAGCTCAATTGTTTCTTTCAATCTTAGGGATGACTTCTGAAGATGCAGATGCACTACGACACATTTTGCTTAAGGCTGTTAAAATTACAGAAGCTAAACTTGGAAGGCACGATGAATTTGGGCAGCGCTATACTGTAGACTTCATGCTCAAGTGGCAAGATAAAAGTGCAACGGTTCGGAGTGGTTGGATCATCGAACATAGCTCAAATATTCCAAGACTAACAACTTGCTATCCTCTTTAGAAGTCTGGAAGGAATGTGAAATGGGATCTAATACAATTCAGTTGCTTGATGTAGTGGCTTTGGTAACTGACTTCCCTGAGTATAATTTATGGCGTGGCCAGGTCGGTACAGTCGTAGAAGTTCTAGCGGAAGGACAAGCATTTGAGATAGAGTTCAGTGATCGTAACGGTCGCACCTACGAGTCTCTAGGTTTGCGCTCAGAACAGCTCATGGTCTTGCATTTTGAACCAGTGTCTCCTGAACCAGTATCCGAAATGGCCACAGCGTGAGCATCTGCTGTATGGCCCGATTGCAAGAAGGATTTCAAGACACACAGCACTATATTCTTGAAAAACAGGTGCCTGTTATCTGCGATGACGAAACCACTTGGCGGGCATTCATGCGTAATGGAGAGAACCTGCTAGTCGCTAAGGATGCAGTGGGCAAGTATACGGTGATAACTGTGTTTTTGGGCTTTAATCATGGTGAGATAGAAACGCCTCAGTTTTTTCAAACAACGTGCTTTGGTGCGAGCAGCGAGACGCGATCAAAATATTCAGCGACCTGGGAACGTGCTTGTTTACGCCATCGTGGGACTGTCGCCTGTGCTGAGTCTTTGACAAAGTTTGCAGCAGACCAGGCGGCTGGTGTTGATAAGTCGTTTGAGTTTGTTGACTGTAATGTTGTTCCTGGCGAGCTTCAATTTATTCTTCAGTCTGAAGCGGAAGCGATTGAATTTATGCCAACCAATAGAGAAAATTGGGAACGTCGTGGACGTGTGATCGTATTCCTGCTCTAATCGCAGGGCAGATACGAGACCTGCCCCATGCGGATATCCGTACTAATCCAGCCGGACTCGCTTGGTCAGAATTGCCATTACCTCGTTTGGCTGTCCCGTGGGTAAGGGGCGGCTCCAGTCGTTGGGTTCGGCGTAGTTGACTTTATGCAACTGCTTGATGGTGGCTTGGACAAAGCTCAGGCTGCCGAACAGCATATGACGTCCAGATTCGTAGTCGTAGTCTGGCAAAATGTCAGACTGATTTGCAGGCGGCTTTGCGCCCGATGTTGAGTCTTTAAACATGGGATCTGGTTCTCCAGTAAGGAAGGAAAGCCAGAACCTAACCCTAGCCCCCCACAAATAAGTCATGACAAATCGCAGGGGGTAGGGCACAATAACCCAATCCCATGGATTGCTTCGAAATCCGCGGGTAGCCGTCGACAGGTGGTGATGACACCTGCCGACGGTGCCAAGTATTAGGTTCCAGTAGAACAGCTGCTAAAGCAGCATTCGGTAACTGTAGACCGGGTTCTGGGGTTTCGTCAAGCGAGTGCTTGGTCACTTGAGGTTCTCCAACACTGTTTCAATCGCCGCTTTTGCAGAATTGAGTAGATTTTAGGCTGGCTGAGTGTTTGTCGTCCGCTCGTAGAAGAGCAAACCGACGCGATCTATGTGAGCAATCATGTCCGGGTTTTCAATATGGCTAAAAATCGATAGGTCAAACAAATATGGCAACAGCAGGTCATCTAGCTGCTGTTCAATCTGTAGCAAATGCCCATGGGTCAGTCCTTGGCCCATCAAAGTCAAATCAATATCCGAGCCAGGCCGATAATTGCCTTTAGCGCGCGACCCGTAGATGATAGTGCGCTCAATTTCAGCATATTGCTGCAGCACATGGGTGATCTGCTCAATGGTGCTCTGTTTTAGCCCAAATTGTAAGGGGTCACTCTGCATCCTGTAGAGCCTGCATCTTGGTTTGTAACTGCACAAATAAAGTAAAAAAACGACCTTTGATATTTTCTGCGATCGCACGAGCAGTTGCCTGATTGTAAGTATGGCTAGTGCGATTCCGCTCTTTAATCATATCCATCCAACTTGTGCCATCTTCAAGCAAGCCGACATTAAACGCGAGCCGAGTAGCATCGCGTGAGCCATAGATGTTTTGATTTCCTTGATACTGCAGATAATCTTTCAAGACATTCCAGGCTAGCTCGTGGGTATATTCAAACGCTTGTATTAACCCTTGCTCTTCCAGCTCATTTAGCTCACCTTTATCGATAAACTTGGTCAGCTGAGTGAGGGCACGCTTATAGTTTGCAAACCGCTGCTTCCAACGAATATCAGGAGTCTGATTAGATTCAATTTTATTCTCTGTCATAATCATCAAAGTCGCGACTAGCTGACCATAGGTAGGGCAAAGGAGGTAAATGCAATCGGTTTACTATCGCTTATTTTACAGAAGCAAGCATGGATCTCTCGGCTGGCTCTAACCTTAGGAGGCAAAACACATGAATGACTGTCCGCTGGTATGGGTCATTATGGGGGTGGCCGGAGCAGGAAAAACTGTTGTTGGGCGTCTGCTGTCCGAGCGGCTGGAGAGCGATTTTTTAGAAGGTGATCGCCGCCATTCTTTGTCAAATATTATAAAAATGCAGTCTCGGATAGCCTTAGAAGACAAGGATCGTCACCAATGGCTGTTGGAAATAGAAGACGATATGCAACAGGCTATCGATAAAAATCGGGAGACTGTGCTGACCTGTTCTGCCTTAAAGGCATCCTACCGAAAACAGCTGGCATCATTTGAGCGAGTCCAGCTTGTGTGGCTCAATGTGCCTCAAGCCGACCTGGAGCGAAGATTGTTGAGACGGGCCAATCATTATATGAAACCCGAAATGTTGGCAAGTCAGCTAGCGGCATTTGAACCCATTAGCCCAGAAGAGAATGTGATTACCATCGATGGCCGGTTGTTACCCGCTAAGATTGTTGATGAATTACTCAACCAGGCAACCTGGCTGTTTCCAGATTTAGAAAAGCCCTGGTGGCAAAGAACTGGTAGGAATTAGTTTTATTATGATTCGACCCACTACTCCTGATGACACGGCAGCGCTGCTTGCCCTGGCCAACGCGGCGATTGGCTTCTCACCGGATGAGCTAACGGAACTGAGTCAAACCCTGACCGATTACTTTGAGGGCGGCAGCGACTCTTTTTGGCTGACTGATGACGACAACGGACCGGTGGCAGCGGCCTACTGTGCGCCGGAACGGATGACGGACGGGACGTGGAACCTACTCTTTATCGCTGTCCACCCTGAACAGCAAGGGCAAGGTCGGGGAACAGCAATGGTGCAGTATGTCGAGGAAACGCTGACGGCACGGGGGGCACACTTGTTGCTGGTGGAGACACTGGCCAGCTTTGAGCGCACGCGAGCGTTTTACCGCAGGTGTGGGTACGAGGAAGAGGCGAGAATTCGTAATTTCTACGAAGCGGGGGCTGACAAGATCATTTATTGTAAAGCGCTAGCTGTCTAGGGCAAAGGAGCGATTAGGACTCTTCTAGATTGCTAAGTACAGCGTCTGCATCGCAGTCTGTATCGCACAAGTCATCTAGACGAAAGCGGGCAATTTTTTGAATTTCCAACAGTGCCCGCTGGTGCTCACTGGCGGGTGTGTTTTGCAAACGCTGGGTAAAGGCCGCTAATATCTCGTCTTTGGTTTGACCTTTGATGGCCATGATAAAGGGAAAGCCAAACTTAGTTTGATAGGCCGTATTCAGCGTTTGAAACTGTTCATACTCTGATGGTTTGAGACGGTTTAGACCAACGTTGGTTTGCTCCTGTACTGAGGCAGCGGCCATGTGTACTCGACTACCCAGGTCAGGGTGGGCTCGAATCAGGTCTAGTTGGGCCGTCTCAGACATCTGCTCCACCAGGGCCACCATGGTTTGGTGGAGATTTGCCACATCGGTAAACGGACGCTGGTGCCAGGCTTGTGCCGCAATCCTGGGGGTGTGTTCGAACACGTCGCCAAGGGTCGTGACAAAGTCTGCCTGAGTCATTTGGTTTAGCTCAGTAATGGTGTGTGCCATGGTGATTAGCTGCCTCGGTAGGTGCTGTAGGACCAGGGGGAGCAAAGCAACGGTACGTGATAGTGGGCCGTGACATCAGCGATCCCAAACTGCAGGGGCACGTTATCTAGAAAGGGGGGCTCGGGCAGGTCGCTAAATTGTTTTCTAAAGTAGTCGCCGACGGCAAACCGCAGCTCATAGACGCCGACAGTAAACTCATTGTTCATCAACAGAGGGGCATCGGTGCGACCATCGGCATTGGTGATGACGGTTTTGAGGATGCGATCGCAACTCCAAAGTTCAATCGTCAATCCGGTTGCCGGGCAGCCCTGAGCCGTATCAAGGACATGGGTGGTGAGTTTGCCTGTCATGGTAGAGCCTAAACTATCCTTATTTTTACGATTTCTACAAACCAATGAACGAACAATGGACGAACAATGGAAATTTAACGGTCATGCTATAGTTTACGCGCAGCGCCCACAAATAAACGGTTCAAAACTGCCCATAGATAGTCAATACTAGTGAATCCGGGAGATTTTCTAATGCAGAAGGAACAGCTTTTGACTCAAACAATGGCGTTTCTCTTATGTACCACAACCGACACCACCCTGGGCAAGCTATTACAGCTGTGCCTTGCTGCCAAAGTAGATGCTAAAAATTCAGGTAAAGGCCCCCTAGAATTTGCCGAAGATCTATTGCAGCATCCCGAGACAATATCCAGCTGGATTTCTGAAGTCGTTGACAGTGATGACCGCTATAGCGTTGAAGAAATGGTGGCTCTGTCAGAGATGAATCTCAAAGATCCCCAAAAGTTTATGCAGAAACTGTTGGATGAGATGACGGTATTAGACACGCAAGGGCTGTAATTGATTACGTCTCAGCAACATCATGAAACCATCATTTTCTAAACGTCAGCCGCCTCAGAACATGTAGGGATTTCGTCCCCATAGTCTGAGAAGCTACATAATTTAAACATTTTTGTAGACGACTGTTGGTGCTCAACAAATAACTGTTGCAAGACGCCCATATGCACGACTATCTATGCTACTGACGGACCAGATGTACAGAAAACCGAATAATTATGGCTTGTTAAGACCCTAGGCAATTACCGAAGGTCTGTGTCAAGATCGTAACAACACACGTAAAGAGGTAACTCAAAGCAGTTGAGATATTAGGAAAATCAAGCGTTTTACGTGTAGTAGCCTTTGTCTTTCCATTGTCTTCAAAGGCTAACCAGTTCACCCATTGAGGAGATCACCTATGTTGTTGCGCAGCACTACCCTACTGGCTCTACTTTTACCTATCGTTGTCTCACTGCCAGGCTATGCCGCCTCTGAGACAGATGTGCAACGTCTAGAACTGACGGGTGCTTGTCCTGGGTGTGACCTCTCAGGTGCTGACTTACAAACTGCTCACCTAATTGGGGTTGATTTGCGTGGAGCCAATCTTCAAGGGGCTAACCTTGAGGGGAGTAATCTGGAAGGGGCTGACCTGACCAGCGCCAACCTGACAGGGGCTAACCTCAGCGATGCGTTTTTGACTAACGCTGTTTTTGAATCAGCAATTTTAGACGGCGCGGATTTGTCCGGTTCCACACTCTATTTTACGGATGTTACCAATGCCTCGCTTGAGAACATTGACATTGCCGAGGCCCAGGTATACGGAACGCCGATCAGCGTAGGTGGCCCGTATGAAGACTATCAAGAAGAGATCGGACAGTAGTAGGGCTAATGAAATCTAAAACGGCAGCCTTTAGCGAGGCTGCCGTTTATGTGTGAGTTGGAGAATAGCTAAAGATATCGAGCCCTCATCCTAAAGCCTTCTCCCTGGGGGAGAAGGACTTTGAATTTGCTCCCCTTCCCCCTGGGGAGAAGGGGTTGGGGGATGAGGGGTGACTCTTACACCGGTAAAATCGAGCGCTGACAGGCAGGACACACAGCATGAATC
>NZ_JADEXP010000385.1 GCF_015207065.1 Leptolyngbya cf. ectocarpi LEGE 11479
TTATTGCGGTGATTACCGCCTTTCTCGGTGGGCGACCGGGCTCGATCTCGGCAGCGACAGGGGCGATGGCTCTGCTGATGGTGGATTTGGTCAAAGTCCACGGGTTGGAGTATCTGCTGGCTGCTACCTTTTTGACCGGCATTTTTCAGGTGATATTTGGGTTTCTCAAGCTGGGTCGCCAAATGAAATTTGTGCCCCGAGCGGTGATGATCGGCTATATCAACGCCCTGGCCGTACTCATCTTTTTAGCGCAGCTACCCCAGCTCACTGGCGTACCCTACACGGTCTATGTGCTGACGCTGCTGTCCCTGGGGATTATCTATATCCTGCCCCGCTTTACTAAGGCGGTGCCCTCCCCGCTGGTAGCTCTGGCAGTAATGACTATCGCTGCCATCAGTCTGAAGCTAGATGTGCCCACCGTGGGGGACATGGGTGAGCTACCCACCGCGCCGCCCCTATTTGCTCTACCGCAGGTGCCCTTTACTTTAGAAACGCTGCAGATTATTCTGCCCTATTCCTTGACCCTGGCGATTGTGGGGCTGCTGGCTTCTTTTCTGACTGCCTCGCTAGTGGATGATTTGACCGATACCCCCAGCGATAAAAACCAGGAGGCCAAAGGTCAGGGTATCGCCAATATCGTCACCGCCTTTTTTGGCGGCATGGCCGGATGCGGCATGATCGGCCAGTCGGTAATCAACGTGCAATCGGGTGGTCGGGGTCGTCTCTCTACCCTGGCGGCTGGCGTGTTTTTGTTGATGGCCATTCTGTTCTTGCAAGACTGGGTGCAGCAGATGCCCATGGCCGCCTTGGTGGCCGTCATGATCATGGTGTCTATCGGTACCTTTCGCTGGTCGTCTTTTTCCAATATGCGCCGGGTTCCCAGAAGTGAAGTTGCCGTCATGCTGACGACGATGTTTGTGATTATCTTCACCCGCAACTTTGCCCTGGGGGTGGCCACAGGCATCGTCATGAGTACGGTGTTTTTCTCTCGCAAGGTGGCCAAGCTGGTATTTGTTGATAAGGTACTGACGGACGACGGTGCCCACCGGATCTACAACGTGTCTGGACAAATTTTCTTTGTGTCTCGGGATGAATTTGCAGAGTCCTTTAACTATGCAGAGTCCATTGACCAGGTGACCATTAACCTGACCCATGCCCAGCTATGGGACCAGGGAGCCGTGGAGGTTCTAGACAAGGCCGTCCAGAAGTTTCGTCGTAAAGGTGTGGAGGTCACTGTGGTGGGTCTCAATGAAGCCAGTGCCACCCTGCTTAATCGCCTTGCCACTGATGAGGAACTTGTTGCCAACGGGTGAACCTAGCGCCGCTATGCTCTCCCAGACTTCATTTCTCAGAAATAGAGAATTAAATGTAGGAGCTACTTTCCGCCGTACAGGCGTTCCATGGAACGCCTCTTCAGATATATCTTGGATGTATAAAAATATCATTCCTTAGAGAAAACGCAACCTATGAAAACGATTCTTCTGTGCTCCGACGGATCTGCTTTTGCAGACGGTATTTATCGATACGGTGCTTGGTTTGCTCGCCGATTTGAGGCTCAGACTAAAGTGCTGTTTGTCACCGATATTCGCAGCCAAAAGGTCGTTTCTACTGGAAATCTCAGTGGCAGCATTGGCCTGGGAGCTTCAGAGCAGCTCTTGAACGAGCTGGTTGACCTAGAGCATGAACGGGCCAAACTTAATAATCAGCGAGCCCGACTGATTTTGAAGAACGCCGATCAGGTACTCAAAGCTGAAGGACTCAGCGAAGTGGAACTGCTTAATCCAACCGGCTTTTTGGTGGACTGCTTCCACGACTTTGAGGCGGATGCTGACATGGTGGTGCTGGGCAAACGCGGTGAAGCGGCGGAGTTTGCCTCAGGTCACCTCGGGGCCAATATTGATCGGATTGTGCGCAGCAGCAGCAAGCCTTGTCTCGTAACTCCCCAAACCTTTGCTCCGATTGAGCGACTGCTGGTGGCCTACGACGGTAGCCCCACAGGCAAGCGAGTGGTGGACTTTCTGGCGGACAGTGCCTCAGGATTTAAGGATATTGAGATTCATCTGCTGACGGTGGCCAAGCCCGACTCGGCGCGATCGCAAGAACTATCCAATGCCCAAACTAAGCTACAGCAGGCCGGACTCACCCTGACCACCAGCGTACTCAGTGGCGACCCGGAACAGGTGATTGCTCAATATATTGAACAGCATCAGATTAGTCTTTTACTAATGGGTGCCTACGGCCACCGCCGCATTCGTCATCTGGTCATTGGTAGCACCACGGTTCAACTCTTAAGAAGCACTCAGATTCCGATGCTGTTGTTCCGTTAGGTCTGCTATCAGCATGCTGAAATACGTCTGCCGCCGGTTATTAGTAGCGATTCCGACATTGTTGGCTATTAGCGTCGTGATTTTTGTGCTGCTTGCGATCGCACCCACCAATCCCCTCGGTGAACTAGCCACCAATCCGTCTATTACCCCTGAAGTTCGTGAAAACCTGCGTCGTTCTTTGGGACTGGATGACCCGGTAATCATTCGTTATTTCAAATGGCTATGGGCGCTGATTCAGGGTAACTTTGGCTATTCCTTTAACAGTCGCAGTCCCGTCAGTGAGCTAATTTTGCAACGTTTACCGGCCACGCTATGGGTGATCGGTTCCGGCTATCTGTTAAGTGTACTGCTGGCCCTGCCCCTGGGCACTCTCTCCGCCATCAAAAAAGGCACTGCCGTGGACTGGCTGATTTCCACCCTGGCCTTTGTGGGCTTTTCCCTACCCACGTTTTTTACCGGGCTGTTGCTTATCCTCGTTTTTAGCGTGCAGCTGGGCTGGTTTCCCTTTATCTACAGCAGCACCCTAGTGGTCAACGACTGGAGCAGCTTTCTAGAGCTGGTGCGGCAGTCGATTTTACCAGTGACGGTGCTGGCCCTATTTCAAACCGCAATTTTAATGCGCTTTATCCGCGCCGCCATTGCTGAAGAACTACCCCAGGGCTATGTGCGGACGGCTCGGGCGAAGGGGCTGTCGCGATCGCGCATCCTCGGCGTCCATATTCTCCGCAATGCCTCGATTCCGGTGGTGACGCTACTGGCCCTCGATATTCCTAGCCTGTTTACCGGGTCCCTGGTGTTAGAACAAGTCTTTCGCATTCCCGGCATGGGAGCCCTGCTAATCGACTCCATTAACCGCAGTGACACTCCCGTAGTGATGGCAGTTTCATTTATCTACGCCGTGCTGGTGGTGGTGTTTAACGTGTTTGCCGATGTGCTCTATGGCTGGCTAGATCCCAGAGGCCGGCTAGGCTGAGGCTACAATAAAACCAATGGAGGCAGCCGTCTATCCCAGTAAAACCATGGCCCAAGCTAAAGATCGTCCCCCCACGCTACAGCCAGTCCCCCCGCTGCCCCCGTCGGAAACCTTATTGTTGGCCTATCGCCAGATCAGCTACAGCAATTAAATGAAAAACAACAGTAGTTCTTATCTCAGATTGCCCATACATATCAACGCGCTTAACTCTAAACCTCTATAAGAGATGTGGGGATGAAGGCAACAACTGACTCAATCGTTTGGGACTATGCGAAAGACAATGATTAAACCAATTCTCTAGTCAATACTCCATCAGCTCACACCACAGTGATCGCGGACACAAACCAAGGAAACTTGATGCTTATGTAAGCGGAGCATAGGTTTACCTTGCAAGGGGGGTGATATGACACATTGTCAGACTACAGTGGACCCATAGACAAGTTATTGAATAACGCCTTATCTCCAACCCTATATCTGAGTAGACAGGTCACTGTATTACTTAACCCCTATATCTAACTCGAAGCCCCCATGTGCCTTAGCGTTCGTGGGGGTTTCTTATATCGAATCGATGGATTAAATCGATGCTAGTATGCTCAAACTCGAACAGGGAATTTTGATGGTGCAGCTTCGTCGGCAGTCTCCCATGGCTTTATTTGGTGTGGCTACATTTAGTTTGATTCTACTGGCGATCGCAATCGGACCCTATGTATATCCCCAATCAGCTGACGCCATTGATTTTGCTTTAGCGACTCAGCCACCCAGCTGGGGCCATCCGTTTGGGACGAATACCTTGGGCCAAGACCAGCTGGCGCGAGTGCTGCTGGGGGGACGGGTTTCGCTAACTGTGGGGATTGCAGCCATGGCGATGGCGGTGAGTATAGGCACACTGATCGGTGCGATCGCAGGTTTCTACGGTGGCCTACTCAGTGCCTTACTAATGCGCTTTACCGATTTATTCCTATCCCTACCCCAGCTACCCCTGTCCCTGCTGGTGATTTATCTGTTTGGGGATGCGGCACGGGCTGCCCTAGGCCCCCAGAATGGCATTTTTGCCCTGGTGGTGCTGGTAATTGGTGGCTTTAACTGGATGTCGGTGGCGAGGTTGGTGCGGGCTGGTTTTTTGGCGACTCGCGATCGCACATTCATGCAAGCTGTCCAGGCGCTCGGCGCTAAGCCTCGTCGGCTAATCTGGCATCATTTACTGCCCAATGTGCTGGGGCCAGTAATTGTAGCAGCGACTCTGGCGGTGGGGAATGCGGTCTTAGCTGAAGCCACCCTCAGTTTTTTGGGGCTGGGGTTCCCTCCCGATATCCCCACCTGGGGCCGCATGCTCTACACAGCCCAGGATTATTTGGCAAGTGCTCCCCATATGGCAATTTTTCCAGGAGCGGCAATTTTTCTCACGGTTTTGAGCATCAACTTTATTGGCGATGGTCTCCGAGATACCCTGGATGCAAGTTAACCGAGATCTTGCACTTGGTGGGAAGCGCTAACCCGCCCAGGGTTTGAAACCCTGGGCTAACCGAAGGGTGTCCACTGGAAGGGACACAATTATCGGAAATGTGTTTTGAGGGTTCGCTTCCACAACACTTAACGATGCTTCAATAGCTCCACCACCGGCCTCCAGCGCCTCCATACCCAATTGTCCCTTTTAGCGGACGACCCTCAGCTAACGCTGGAGTTTCAACCCAGCGCGGGCTTTAGCGACACAGCCAATCTTAGTGCAAGATATGAACTAAAGAGGTTGAAGATCGTTCAATCTTTAAAGCCTTGAAGTCTACTAAAATCGAGCAGATTTTTATCACTCGAACAATTTTAGTGATATTTTCTTGAGAGCTTAAAGCCATACAACAACATTTCTCCGGGCAGCTCAGAAAAACCGATGTAGAACATTCATAGCGACATTGAGCTTAGCAATAACGTGTTTGCTCAAATGCTCAACAACCCTATCAGGGGATATGTTCAGGTTCACTCCCTACTTGCTCCAGCAACTATCTGGCTTCGGGCTAGATAGTTGCCTATTCAAACTATCTTCACAACGTGCCTAAGCAATCTGTTGCACAAAATCATTGAGCCGTTCCATGCCTTTTTCAATGGTGGCCATGTCAGTGGCATAGGAAATGCGAATACCGCTATCAGCCCCAAAGGCGATTCCTGGAACAGCAGCAACATGTTTTTCATTCAGTAAGCGCGTACAAAAGTCCAGGGATGGCAACCCCGTCTTGCTGATATTGATAAACAGATAAAACGCACCATCTGGGGGCACACAGCTCAGACCAGGAATGGCATTGACAAGATTGATAATGGCTGTACGCCGTTTGGAAAATGCTTGGCGCATGGTTTCAACACAGTCTTGGGGGGATTCTAAAGCTGCGATCGCACCATACTGGGCAAAGGTACACACATTGGACGTACTCTGACTTTGCAGGGTGTTGGCCGCCTTAATCAGTTCAACCGGTCCGGCTAAATACCCCAGCCGCCAGCCAGTCATGGCATAGGCTTTGGCAAATCCATTACTAACAATGGTGCGCTTAAACATGGCCTCGCTCACCGCGCCAATACTCAGGTGCTCAGTCCCGTCATACAAAATCTTTTCATAGATTTCGTCTGCGACGACCCAAATATCATTAGCCACAACGACCTCAGCCAGCGCGCGCACTTCATCGGGGCTGTAGACCATTCCCGTTGGATTAGAAGGAGAATTAAAGACTAACAGTTTTGTTTTAGGTGTAATCGCCTGCTGCAGCTGTTTGGGGGTCATTTTGTAACC
>NZ_JADEXP010000386.1 GCF_015207065.1 Leptolyngbya cf. ectocarpi LEGE 11479
GGGGTAGTAAAAGCGGGTGCTACATTGCCACCAAGGCTGTGGGGTGGGTGGTGCAGCATAACAACCTTGTACTTGGCCTGTTGAAACTCGTCGCTGGCGAGTTCTTGTTGCAGCCATTCGTACTGGGGACTGCCGGGTTCAATACTTTCAAAGATCAGTTGACCATGCCCCCAGTTGGTCGGGTTGTTAAGGTCAGAAATTCTCTCTTGATAACGGCCTCTGGTATCATCGTCTATGGTAGACAAACGCCAAATCTGGGTGACATAGAGTGATACCAACCGCACATCTCCAAAGGTGGTGGCGTAGTAACGCTGGGTTTCGCCATTGTCACGGGGAGCTTTGGGTAGGGAAAAGATTTCGTTGTAGGTATCTACATTAAACGACTGATTTTTAAGCCAGTTTTGCTTGACGTCGTCATTGTTGCTGGGGTTAAAAACATTTTCGTGCTGATCATAGAGGGTTTTGGCGGCATCCCAGGGGACTGGGTCGTTAAACTGCTCATTTAAACCGGCAGTGGTGCTATAGCGGCCCATCACTTCATGATTGCCAAGGGCGGTAAATAGGGGAGCCGACTGGATCAGGCGACCGCCTTTATAAATTGTAGACGTTCCATCTTTTTCCAGGATGTAGCTGCCGCGCCCCTGCAAACAGGGAAAAAAAGCTCCTCCCCGCGTATCGTCAAACCATTCTGAGGCGCGGTCAGGTATGTTGACTAGGTCTCCTGCCAGAAAAACGCCGTCCACATGGCCGATGGTTTCTTCTACTTTTTGCAGGTTAGCAGCGGTCATGGGCATCAGCTGATGATCGGACGTGAGCAGAATGTTTAGAGGCTGCCCTGCTGGTGGTGTAGCACTTAGGCTAAACTGCTCACTGCGAATGGGAATACCAGTATCGGGGGTGCTGGTAATTACATAAGGGACTTGCAAGCCGGGACGTAGACCGCTGATTTCGGCTTCATGTCGCCAGATAGGCCGCGCGGTTACCTGTTTGTAGGGTTGGGCTGTATGGGACTGGGCATCTTCACGGGTACGGCTAAGCTGAGTGGTAGTAGCGGTAACCGTTTCATCGGTTGGGCCGTAGATGACACGATGATCGCGGCCTTCAAATTCGGTAAACCAGACGACTCGTACTGAAGCGACGGTGGGTGCTTGTAAAAATGGATCGGTGAGGAGAGTGATTTTGGGAGGCATAGGTGCAGGTTTCAGGGGCACTATGGGAGCAGTGGTTAGCTGTACAAATAGCACCACACCCAGACAGAAGAATAGTCCCAGGGATACCAAGGTGCCGACTTTAGGGTTTCCAGATTTGGCTGAAGCCATGGAAGAATTCCTGCTGGTTTTTGCGTGAGGGGACTATTATCCAATTCCAGTCTAGATAGTAGCCAATTAGTGACCAATATCAATGTTGTGCAGGACCGCTTAGCTTTGTTACTGTGGCTAAGCTTTTTAGCATCCTGGAAGCCCAATTAAAGAATTGTCTAATGCCAGATCTACTTTTGAAGTCCGCGAGGAATGATAGTTAGGACAATTACAGCACACGCTTGCCATGGCCAAGTTCCACCTACCAAAACTAAATAGTTGGGTGACACCCTTGGTATTAGCCTCCATTGGTTTACATGGCCTGGTGCTGGCGCTGCCGATGCCAGATTTGGGAGACCCGCCTGTAGCAGTCGAGGAGCTGCCGGAACCGGAGGTGATTCAGGTCGTAACTTTGCCAAAATTAGCGACCGCATCTGAGTCTCCTGAGTCCCCCATACCTGAACCCGTTCAACCGGAAGAACCGCCGCCGCCAGCCCCCCCGACAGAAGATATTGTGCTTACAGATCCAGAAATTTTGGATCAGACAGATCCAGAAATTTTGGATCAGGTGGAACCTGAATTTGACGAACCGGACGACAGTGGAGACGAATCTGATGCGGATGAGAGAGATGATGGCGACGGGGAGAGCGAGCAGGAACTTACCCTAGACCAGCGCATTGCCAGCCGCGATAGCTATCAGAATTTTGATGGCACTAAGGTGGGTGATATCTACGTTCAGAATGAGCTACTGAAGCTATCGCAGCTCCCTGGCGGCAGCTGGCCCACTCCACTCCATACGCTAGCGGGAGAACTGCCCGCCCTTGTAGTACCGCTACAGGACTGTTTGGAGAATAAGCCCGGCGATTCGATTACGATTGTGGTACAAATTGGTCCCGAAGCTCAGCTGCTAGGAGAACCAGAGGCTGTGAACAGTACCGGCTACGCTGTTTTAGATGAAAAAGCTTTAGAAATTGCTAAAGCAGCGGACTACGCGCCCCACCACACGCCGGGCAAAACCAAAGACTATTCGTTTGCAATCAAGGTGGACTACGAGGCCTGCAACGTTGCTTCTAACCAATTCCCAAGCGTCCGGCTAGGCTGGGGGTGAGCGGCAGCAACGTGGCCAGCATTAAAAACAAGATCAGCAGGGCAAGAGCAGCACGGGCATCGTCGGGTTCGCTAATGTCATCCATGCAGGGGCGTTCCTGGCCCCGTTGCAAAAACAGGATCAGCGCTGCCCAGTAGAGAGCCAGAGGGTTTGCCAGGGCAACGATTGTAAGCAGCACCAGGGTAACGGCAGTAGCTCGTCCGGCGGTCTTGCGACCATAGATCGCTTGAACTATGCGGCCTCCGTCTAGACGACCTGCGGGCATGACATTAAGGGCCGTAATCACCAGACCGAGCCAGCCCATAATCACCAGTGGATCGATATCTACCAAGTCGGTGGTTTGTAGAGTGTCGCCCAGGACCGTACGGGCCAGGGTGCCCACCAGGACTGACTGTTGGAAAAATTCGACGGGCAGCTGGTAGAAACTGCCAGGGTGGGACAGGATCAGCCCGACTAGCAGCATGGCTAAGGACAGCAGCCCTCCAGCAGCGGGTCCGGCAAAGGAGATATCAAATAGGACAGAGCGGTTTGGCAGGACGGACTCAAACCGGGTGAGGGTGCCAAAGGCTCCGAGCTGCCAGGCGGGTAGGGCAAAGGGAGGGCTGAGTTTAATTTGGTGGCGCTGGGCCTGCCAGCGATGGCCCAGCTCATGGACGCCGAGAATGGCGAGAATGGCGAGGGCGGTGGGGAAGACCTCTAGCCAGCGTTCTGGCTGCTCGAACAGGGTGAAGTCTTGGAGCAGGGCACCGGTTTCTAGGCTAGTGATCAGGGTAGCGATCGCAAGTCCCCCAGCCACCAATTTCTGCGGCAAATTCGCAGGCTTCGGGTCCGTATCCCTGGGCAGCACAATCATGGCCGGTCGCTCGTCAGGCCCGTCGATCAAAAACAGACGATAGCGTTCACCAAAGCGATTTTCTAGCTGGGCATTGAGGGCCTTGACGGTGGCATCTGGGTCCCCTCGCAGGTTGCCCTTAAAAAAAACACCCGCCGGGTAAGGTACGGTTTCGGTACTAAAAAAGGTATCCACACCAAAGATAGCTTCGATCTGCTCCAGGTCCTCCGAAGGAATCGCTGGGGGAATCGCTGGGGCAGCCGCGCTAGTATCAGATTCTGGACCAGCGGCTGATGATTCTGTCCCTGACGGGTGGTCTGATGACTCTGTGCCCTCTGGCTGAGCTGACGTGTCTGCTAGCTGTGGCTCTGACGGCTGCTGCGGCTCTGACGCAGTAGATCTTTGGGTGGGAGCGGCCTCGGCCAGGATCCGTAACTGTCGTCCTAAGTAGATGTATATTCCCGTTGAAACCACGACTAAAGCCAGGACCCAGACAATGTTGAGGTAGATACCAAAGGTAAATAGACCAAAAAAGGCCAGCCAGGGCACCATTAGCACCACGGACTGCAGCCAGGCAAACAGTCCTAATTTGCCATCAGGTCGGGCTCGAATAAACCCCCAAACCAGGATGCCTACTGCCGCTAATAAAATCAGAACCGTCACCATTGCACATCAGGACCGGGGGCCAGTAAATCGTATAATCTCTGCTGATAGTTTAAGGGTAGACGTCGCTTTCGGGCTAAACTCTACTGCGTAAAGACGTTGGCGGATCTGTTCCCCCGCTAGTTCCACCTATCCCTTTGGTGAAGACCAGCTATATGAGCCTGATACACCCTGGCGCAGCTGCCCCCGATCTAACTTCAGTTTTAACTTCAGTATGAGCGCCCAAGAGTCGTTTAATCGTGATGCTGAGGAACTTTCCGCCGCGCTGCACCCTGCAGAGCCTGTGCCGCCCTATGCAGCGGAAAGATTTACGGTGGACTACAATCCCGATCCCGATTTTGCGTCCCTGACTGAAGAACCCCATGCTGAAGAGGTGGCGGTGGTGCCGTCGCGGACACCGATGAAACTATCTGTACCGTTGTTAGTTGCGATCGCATCCACCCTAATCACCCTTGTCGGTCTCGGGCTAGATAGCTTTTGGCTAATTTTCTTTGGTTCCTCGATTGCCCTGGGTATATCTATCCGGCTGGCCATGCCCACCCTGCGGGCGGTGGTAAGTGACCTATCTCCAGAACAGCGATCGCTGATTATTGCCATTCCTGGCCTACTGCTGGGCATTTACGGTCTGATGCATGTGAGTGGCGTCAACACCAGCCTGCTGCGGTGGGGCGCGACGCTCAACTGGAACGCCATTGGTGCCCTGGGTGATTTTCTCGGTGCTCTGGGGCAAATCTTTATTGCCATCCTGGCGTTATACGTGGCCTGGCGACAGTTTATTATTTCCCGCGATCTGACCACTCAGCAGAATCTCATCACCCAGCAGCAAACCATTGATGCTTACTTCCAGGGCATTTCAGAACTGGTTCTAGACGACGAAGGGCTGTTAGAAGACTGGCCCCAGGAACGCATTATTGCCGAAGCCCGCACCGCCGCGATTCTAGGCAGTATTGACGGCGAGGGCAAAGCCAAAGTTCTGCGGTTTTTATCGCGCTCCAAACTGCTCACACCGCTGGCCCGCGACCAGCGGTTAGGGCGTCCTATCTTGGACGGCAGCGGTGGCTATGCCGAGGATCGGCAAAATGGCACTCGGGTGATTGATATTGGGGTGATGCTAGCAGCTGGCGATATTTCAGGCAAAGATCTGCGCTGGGTTGACCTCAGCGGGATTAATCTGATCCGCTCCAACCTATCCCAGTGCGACCTGGTCCGCACCGACTTTGCCCGTACGGTGCTGTGCGATTCGGATTTGTCCGGGGCCGACCTCATGGGTGCCCGCTTCTTTTACGGCACCCCCGATACGGCCACCCCTCGCACTCGCAGTGATACCCCTGACTACGAAACGGGGTCATTTACAGGGGCCGTGGTGGAAGGGATGGATCTTTCCAACGTGCGGCGGCTGTCAGAAAGTCAGCGTTGCTATCTGTGCGCCTGGGGCGGTAGTAAGACCCGCGCTACCATTCCAGGTGGATGTCGGGATATTCCTAACCGACTGGGACGCTAGGGTGAGGTTGTATAAAAAGTTCTTGTAAGGTTGATGCAATTCTGAGGCGATTTGCCTATACATCAAGCCAGCTTTGGGTAAATTGAGTTAGGGTCTGTTACTAACTAAAGTCGAACCTTTATGCAACAGGGTATAGGCCCTAGCTATAACTTATTTAATTAGGGCGGGCGCCATAGGCCCCATGCATCAAGTTTGCCAAGATCATTTGATGACGCGCCCTAGCAACTCGCTGTGTTCTCGCTTTAGCTATCTGATTTCCTGCTGCTGTACTGTTGCCCACCGCCCATGGTCTCCAAAAAATCAAAAAAGCGCTCTAAAAAACGGTCTCGCTCTGCTCCATCAGAGCAGCAGACAGCGCCCACCCTCAGTCGTAAGGAACAACGGGCAAAAGAACGGGAAGCGGCCAAGGCGCGTTCTAATCTGATCCAGTTTACGATTCTGGCATTTTTGATCTCAGGGCTGGTGGGGCTGGTTTTGGGATTTATAGCGGAGCCCACCCTGGGGATAGCCGCGACCGCTGGCCTGCTCTGTCTCAGTCTGTCCTTTAAGTATCAGCGGCAGGCGCTCTATGCCTTTATTATCTATATCCCTTTTTCAGGCACCGTCACCTACATGCTGGGGGGCAATTCACTGCTGCAGCTCGCCAAGGATGCGTTTTATGT